>NZ_WWKH01000373.1:0-11663 GCF_009865595.1 Streptomyces sp. SID1328
GACGACGATTACCCCGCCTACACGATGGGCCGGGCCGCTGACATGCTCGGCACCACCCAGGGCTTCCTCCGAGCCATCGGCGAACACCGCCTGATCACCCCGCTGCGCTCGGCCGGCGGACACCGCCGCTACTCCCGCTACCAGCTGCGCATCGCCGCCCGTGCCCGCGAACTCGTCGACCAGGGCACTCCCATCGAGGCTGCCTGCCGGATCGTCATCCTCGAGGACCAGCTCGAAGAGGCCCAGCGCATCAATGCCGAGTACCGCCGCGCCGCCGAATCAGCGAATCCCACGGCCGCGGCGTGACCTGGGCGCGCCTGCCGCCCCACGGCGGACCTGCCGCACACGGTCCACGACGTGTACTTGTTTCCTCTGGTGACACCGTGTGCGGCCGTGTAGCGTCTGCGTCAGCTGTCGTGGTTCGGAAGTTCCCTTTGCCCACGCCGTAGGCGTGGGCTTTTTGCTGTGCTGTGCCGCAGGAACCAGGGCGATCACCTCCGCCTTTCGTACGTTGCGGGAGGCGTACTCGACTGGAAGGCATGAGACATGGCTACGGGAACTGTGAAGTGGTTCAACGCGGAGAAGGGCTTCGGCTTCATTGCCCAGGACGGCGGAGGCCCGGACGTCTTCGCCCACTACTCGGCGATCAACTCCTCGGGCTTCCGTGAGCTCCAGGAGGGCCAGAGCGTGACCTTCGACGTCACCCAGGGCCAGAAGGGCCCCCAGGCCGAGAACATCAACCCGGCCTGACCTTCCATACTCCGCTCGCACAACGCAGGGGACCGCGCTCGACCCCGACCGGAACGGCGAATGCCCGTCTGATCCGGTGACGTCGGCGGAATCTAAGACGTACCAAGTCAGGGCTGCGCAGCCGTTGCTGTGCAGCCCTGGTCTGTGTCGAGACGGGAGTGCGAAGGGGCGTACGCCTGTTCAGCCCAGTCCTCGGCGAGCTGGTCGTAATCGGCCTCGTGAAGACAGTCGAGTGCTGCGTCGGTGAGGAACGCCTGCGGAAGGTGCAGGCCGATACCGAGACGACGGGCGTCCATCGCCGCTTCCAGCAGTGCGCGCGCGGCCGGGCTTCCCGACTGGTGCCGCTCGACGAGGGCGGGACCCACCCCGAGGTCCTGCGCCAGGCGCCCGTCGTCACGCGCCCGGCTGAGTGCGTCGGCCAACAGCCGGTCACCTTCCTCGGCCTTCACTGTCGCCTCCGCCAGGGCGGCGACGCCGAAGGCGTCGGGGAGCCTGACGGTGCGTCCGGCAAGCAACTCCCGCACGGCTGTGCCGGTCCACCGCGTCCGGCGCGGGTAGTGCCGTGTACTCCTTGGCGTAGTCGGGGCCAGAGCGTGCCCAGTACGAGGACCGGTCCGCGCTCGGACGTGACCAGGAGCGCGTGGACGGCGGCCGCGATCCGTTCGCCGAAGTCGAGGTCGCCGAAGTAGTGCTGAGCTTCGTTCAGCCACACTACTGTTCGTGGGCCGACCCGGTGTAGTTCCTCCAGCGCAGCTTCCGCGCGGGTCGGGTCGAAGGGATGCCACAACCGCCATCCTGCGGCGTCGAGCGGCTGGACCGCTTCCCAGCAGGCCCGCGTCTTACCCGTCGAGGACTCACCGACCAGAACCAGCAGTCCACGGCGCCCGTGCGCGGCCTCCTGCACCTCGACGGCGCCACCTACCCCGCCGCCCTCCTCACCTGAGCTCCGGCCGATGGGGGTACCGGCGGCCCGCAGGGGCCCAGGACGTCGTGCACTGTGCGGCCTACTAGCTTGGCCAGCGAGCGGGGCGTGCCATACGGCGTTCCATCCGTGGGGAGGAAACGGGAAACAGCACTGTTCGTCTTGTCCGTCCGGGTGGGGTTGCCTCAGTCTTTCGTGCGTAACCCCGTTCATCTGGATGGATGGTTACGGACGTTTCCGTGCCACAGCCGTCCGCCGCGTTCGGCGAGGAGCTGAGAAGACGGCGGTTGGACGCCGGTCTGACACGCCGTTGCGGCTGGTTGGATACGCGTGGTTCGTCTTGGCGCCAGACAGGCGTGCCGAATATCTGGCCATGTTCGCGGGTCACTGTTCCGAAGTCCGCGATTTTCGGCCCAATGAGGAGACCGCGGCCATCGTCTGGTGGGACCTTCGCACAGTTCTCCCCGGACGTGTTCAGCCTTTGGATGCCTGTCTTGCCGCGCTCGTGCGATAGGGCGGTGAATTGGGGGACAGCCCGTTGCTCGTAAGGGTGACTTGTCCTGGGGTTGGGGCTCCCGCGAGGTGGTGGTCAACACGGCGACCCCCCTGTGTCGGTCCCGTGCCCGCGCGCATGCTCAGATCCAGCACCTCTCGGCGGACGCTGCTCCGCACGTGGCCGACGTCCGTACGCACGACGGCTAGGGCGCATATCGAGTCGTGATCGATCTGTGCGGGAGCAACTCGCCGATGTGGACGGGGAGTTCATCGAGCCGTACCTGCCGATAGGCGGGTCCGGTACGCCCCGTATCCCGAGCGGCCTGCGGCAGCAGTTCGAGGGTGCGATCTGGCGGTTCAGGACGGGAGGGCAGTGGCGGGAGATGCCGGCCGAGTTCGGCGCCGGTCGGGTGGTCAGGCGGTCAGCGCCGCAAGCTCCGTGTTGGCACGCTCGGTGACCAGGGCGAGGACGCGGCCGGCGGCGGCCAGGTCCTCGGCGGGTATCCCGCCCCAGATCCGGGCAGTGATGGGGGCGGTCTCCGCGCCGACGGCGGCGAGCAGCTCGTGCCCCGCGTCCGTGGAGCGAAGGTGTGCGCCGTCCGCGACGAGCAGTTGCTTGGCCAGGAGTTCGTCGAGGGTGGCGCGAAGGTCGGCCGGATCGGCCTTGAGGGAGCCCTGGACCTGGGTGATGAGATCGTCCGGCGCCTGCGGGGCGTCGGCGGTGACGGCCGCGCGCAGGACGACCTGCTGCTGGAACGTAATGCCGTGCTGGGCCAGGACGTGTTCCAGTACGCCCCGTGCGGCGTAGTGGGCCAGGCCGAGGGCGCGGGCGTCGGCGACGGGTGCGGTGGTGGTCATGGTGTTGTCTCCTGAGTGCTCTTGTTGTTCGGTGAGGGGGGAGTGAGGGGTGCGTTGAGCAGGGTCGTCAGCTCGTCGGTGAGTGCGCGTGTCCGCGGGGTACCGAGGCCGCCGAGCGGCTCCAGCAGCTGCTTATGCAGTTCCTGGACTACCGCGATGGCCTGCCGCGTGACGGCCTGGCCCTGCCCGGTGAGGGCGAGTTGTACGGCGCGCGGGTCGCGGGGATCGCGGGTGCGCTCGATCAGGCCGGACGACTCCAGGGCGCGCGCCAGCTTCGAGACGTAGAGCGCCTCCAGGCCGGTGTGGTCGGCGAGTTGGCGCTGACTGGGCCGCTCACCGGCGCGCTGCATGCCGTGCAGCGACGCGACCAGCGAGTACTGCGCGTGGGTGAGGCCCAGCGGAGCCACCGCGCGATCGACCGCGACACGCCACTTGTTGGCGAGCCGCCATACCAGGAAACCGGGCGTGGGGCCCGGGGAACCCTTGCTCATGACCGATAGAGTACATGGCTACTATTTTCGACATGGCGGCGCACCCGGCTCGGCGCCGCGACGGGCTGACTGAACGCCTCCGGCGGGACTGCCTCCGTCCCGTCATGTGATCAGGACCGGATACAGGCCTAGGTGTTGCTGGCGATGAGGTTGGTGGCACCGCTCGTCGGTGTTGACCTTCGAGTTGGTCGAAGCTCAATGATGGCGAGGTGTCAAATTCTGAGCTGATGCCGATCGGGGTCTTCCGAGGACACCCGTCAGTCGTGGAGCACCGCCGTCAGTGGCCTGGACGACTACCCCGGCGCCGCCGAGAAGGAGAACTTCTTCGACAAGACGGGGCTGCTTCCCTGGCTCTACCAGTCGTACTTCAAGTCGGTCGACCTGCTGTCCCCGTTCTACGACCCGTCACCGCAGGCCGACGACAAGACAAAGAAGGCCGCCCTCGCGATCGGTGACCCGCTGTACACCAGCGGCGGGACGAGCCAGGAGCAGGAGGCCTGGAAGCTCTGGAAGAAGAACTCCGGGGACATCGTGCCCAACGAGATCTTCGTTCCGCGGGTGTTCTCCGACGACGCCCGCATCTTCCTCGCCTCCGGAGGCTTCCCCAGGACCGCGCCGGCGCCGGACAGCCCGGAGTTCCGCATCGCGGTCGAGGACCTGAAGACCCGGTTCGCTTCGTGCGCGTGGCACGGTCCGATCGACCCTGACCGGGTGCTGGGCAAGGAAGTGGCGCAGGCGTCCGCCGAGTGGCAGCAGGAGATCGCCTCACAGAGCACCCAGCGCAACCAGAGCCTCGCCGCCAGCAGCAGCGCGGACAAGGCCCTCCAGGACGGCGCGTTCGCCCTGGGCAAGCTGCTGGGGCAGTCGTGGATCGCGGACTACTCCACCCGCTGGCTGGACTACTACACCGAGGGCGGCTTCAACTGGATCGGCGACGGCCAGTTGGAGATCCAGGTACCGGGCGCCGCCGGCAAGTGCCTTGAGGTCGCGGGCGGCGGCAAGACCAACGGCACCCCGGTGCAGGTCTACACCTGTAATGGCGGGGCCGCCCAGCAGTGGCAGATGTGGGCCACCTACGACGGTGGCCGGACCCTGCGCAACGCGAACTCCGGCAAGTGTCTGGAGGTGCTGAACGGCGGCAACGCCGACGGCACGAAGATCCAGATCCGGGACTGCGGCAGCGCCAAGGCCCAGCAGTGGAAGTTCGACGTGCGCAGCGCGACCCCGCTGGTGAACGCGGCGTCCGGCAAGTGCGTGCACCTGCCCACGTTCGACAACAGCAAGGACGCCGTGCTGTCGACGTGCAACGGCTCTGCCGCGCAGAAGTTCAGGATCGTCCCCAAGACGCACACCGGTACCGCGCCGGCGAAGGCCGATGTGGACAAGGCCAAGGCTACGATCTGCTCGAGGTCAAGTGGGAGCTACGGGACCAGGGGTCCCTGGGACGCGTATGGGTCAAGGACGGCCCGCAGGGTGCGGCGACCGGCAAGAAGGTGGTCATACATGATCGGTGCCCGGCCTGGTCCCGGCGCTGGAGCGGGTGACCGACGAAACCTGTGCCGATGTCGGTTTCCGGCTGTTCCTCAGGGCCATGAAGGCGTACTTCGTGCCGATCGACGAAGACCGCTGCGACGCGTTCACCGCCCTCGGAGAGCGTTTCGGCTATCCGGAGTTCCTCGTGGACGACAACCTCAACGTCGGCTAGGTCCGACCGGTCCGACGGTCGCCACGCAGGCCCCGCCGGGACAGAGCCGTACCGGCCCCTGCCCCGGCGGGGCCTTCCGCGTCCCGCACGGGTCGCGGCACCACATCCGACCGGTCGGTGCCGGAGGCCGGTCATCCGCCGGGGCGCGTTCAGATCACCGGACGCAGAGACGACGCCGCGATCCCCACCCGTACGCTCTGACCCCAGGTCAGTTCCAGGGCGTCGGCCTCCATCCCGTCCCCGAAGACGGCCATCCGGTCCGACTCCACGGTCAGTCGCAGCGTCTGCCCCCGCTCCAACTCGCCCGCGACCCTCGACGTCCCGGTCGCGGGCGACGGCCACGCCTCGCGCACGAACCACAGGAGCCGAGCCGCGGATCGCGCGGCGCGGGCATCGGCACGGTACTGCCGCGCTCCAGCCACAGGGAGCGCAGCCACCCGGTGGCGCGAGTTCACCCGACCTTGGCAAGCCGATGGGCGCGGCGAAGGGCATGCGGCTGACCTGTTTGGCCACCAACACCGTCGAACTGAAGGGTTCTCGGCGGGAACCCGAGGGTCTGTCGCCGTGCCTCGCGACGTCGGATCCGTGGGTTCGTGGTGAAGTCGCGGGGCCAGTGCGACGGCGGCGGATGGACATAGCCAGGTTGGGCCCCGCAGTCAGGACTGGTCGGGGTGACTGAGTCGTGCCGTCTCTCCGCCGAATGGTAGGTGCGTGACTCGGCTGGTTAGGAGCCAGGTGTCCTCGACCTTCCGGAACGTGTCCTCGTAGTGGCCCACGTTCGCGGGGAGCCTCGGGGGCACCATGCGGAGCTGAGCGTGGCGACATGAGCTCGACGAGGGGGCCCAGGAGCGCGCTCGCCAAACCATGACGGGCTCGTAGTCACCCCGTTGGGCGTGTGCGTTCACTCGCCCGGCGTCATGAAGTGGCTGTCGGGGTGAGTGTTCGATGAGTGTGTCCCGGGGGCCGAATTTCACCCGAAGGAGACACTCATGCAGGCATCTTCTGGGCGACAGCGTCGCAGGATCGTCCTCGCGGTCGCCACCGCACTGGCGACGGGCGTGGCCCTGGCCGGCTACTCCGCTCTCCCGCAGGCCAAGGCGGACCTGCCCTCCCAGGCGATAGCGGGTGGTGACCCCGCCGGTGGCAAGGACGTACCCTGCGGCAACCCGGCCGTCAAGCTCGACCGCATCACCCAGGGTTTCGTGAACGAGCTGGCCGCCCAGAACCCGCCGCCGCTGTCGACGCTCAGCACCAAGGCCGCGCGTGACGTCCTGAACAAGCTCCAGGCCGGCCCGGTGGAGAAGCTCCCGGCGGACGTCACACAGAAGACGATCAAGGGCGGCCCGACCGGAGAGGTCTCGCTGACCATCCTGCGCCCCAAGGGCGCCACGGGAACCCTGCCGGGCCTCGTCTACATCCACGGCGGCGGCTGGGTGCTGGGTAACGAGATGACCCACGACCGCCTGGTGCGCCAGCTCGCCGACGGGGCCGACGCGGCGGTCGTCTTCGTCAACTACACCCCGTCTCCCGAGGCGCGCTACCCCGTCGCCATCGAGCAGGCGTACTTGGCCTCAAAGTGGGTGGCCGAGCACGGCCAGGAGATCGGCATCGACGGCACGCGGCTGGCCGTGGCCGGTGACTCGGTCGGAGGTGACATGACCGCCGCCGTCACCATGATGGCCAAGGAGCGCGGCGGCGTGAAGTTCCGCGAGCAGGTGCTCCTGTACCCGGTCACGGACGCCAACTTCAACACCGCCTCATACCAGCGCTTCGCGGAGAACTGCTGGCTCACCAAGGCCAACATGGAATACTTCTGGGACCAGTACGCCCCCACCGCGGCCGACCGAGAGCAGCCGCTCGCCTCGCCCAACAAGGCCACCACCGAGCAGCTTCGCGGGCTTCCCCCGGCCCTGGTCGTCACCGACTCCGACGTCCTGCGGGACGGTGCGCTGGCCTACGCCGCCAAGCTGCGCGCCGCCGACGTCCCGGTCGAGCACCTCGACTACCCGGAGACGGTGCACGACTTCATGATGCTCGACGCCCTCCAGGACACCCCCTCGGCGAAGGACGCGGTGGCCAAGACCACCGCCGCCCTCCGCAAGGCCTTGCACGGCTGACGGACTCGGTCAGGGTAACTGCCCCCTGCCGGCCGGTGCGGCTCAGTGGAAATCGACGCTGCCGGTCCGGAGCAGGCCAACGGAACCGTCATCACCCTCGTCGGCGTCATCGCCTGCCTGATCATCGCCCTGATGATTCTCGACTGGTACGGCGACCGCTCTTAGAAGTCATCTCATTGGCCGTTCTGAGCCCCCAGAACCGAGGCCGGCGCCCCATGCGGGGCGTTGGCCTCGGCCCGGTCAGGTACGAGCCGTTCTCCGCGGTCGTGCCAATTGCCCGTCCTCGTCGTCCACCACAGATCGGAGCATCCGGCGTTCGGGGCGGGGCCAAAACAACTTGCCGGAGCGAGGTTGACGCACCCCACGCGACCCGTCAGGGCCACGAGTGGGGCCAATTTCATTGCCGAAGTGGGGCCAATAGAAGTTGCCACAAACAGCCCGAAAGACCGGTCTGCGGTGCCGGTTGCCGGAGGGCCGGACGGCAACGGCCGCTTCTGGCCGGTCTACCGGGAGAACGAAGTGGCTGTTGACACTGCGGGGCGGGTTTTTACGCCCGTCACGGTGAGCCGCTCGGGCAGGGGCGGCCGGTCCTGGCATCGGGTGGCTGGCTGCCACCCGATGCCATCTCGTGCAACCGCATGTTCAGCACCGCCGTGCCGGACATGCTCTAGCAGCCACACACGGGACGCGCGGTTCGTCCAGATCCAGCACTCAACGACTTGGATACTGGCCCGTGATCGCTTAAGAGCGTATTACCACCAGCCGGTGCACTTACTGGTCCCTCCCACCTGCTTGCCGCAGGCCCGGAACAGCCACTGGGAGTTGCTGTAGTTGACGACTTGCGCGGCGCTGGTGTTGGGGTTGCCGTCGGTCGAGACGGACCATGGCCCGCACTGCAGCCATCCGTTGCCCCCAGTCGTCGTCCAGTCCATCCACACCTGGTCGCCCCGCTGCGTCGATCCGGTGATCTTCGCCCAGCCGTAGTCCTTGCCATTGATCGGGCCGACGTGCAGTTGGACGGTGGTGCGGCCCAGTGAGACGCTGGTCTTCACGCTGCCACTCTTGTTGTAGGGGATGCTCACGAAGCCGTTGGCGCCGTTGGTGCACTCGGCGACAGAGGCGTGCACCGGGCCGGCTGTGCTGATGCCCGTCAGCCCGGCACCCAGCACCAGCGCGGCGACAGCTGCTGCCCTGCTACGTATCAAACGCATCTCAGACTCCTTGGTCGGGATGTTCCTCCGTGCCCGAAGTCGTATTTCTATTCGCGCACTTCGGACGTTTCGGTTGAGCCACCGCGACATTGGCAGGGCAGGAGAGACCGAAACAAGACAGGCGTCCCCTGGAGGGATGCTGGGATGCTTACCCGGACGTGAGCTGTGCTTTTGGCCAGTCCTTGGGACAGGGATGAGACGGAGTCATCCTGGACCGGAGTAGGAGCGCAGCAGTCTTGTGCACGATCGGCATGAAGGGTGTCGCAGGTGGGGGAGATAGAGCAGTTCGCCATTCGGCTGCAAGCGCTGAAGGACCGGGCAGGAGTGAGCTTCGAGGCATTGGCCAAACAGACTGGGATCAGCAGGTCTAGCCTCCACCGCTACTGCGCAGGTACCAAACTTCCTGCCGGCTACGGACCGGTTCACACCATCGCCAAGGCGTGCGGTGCAAGTAGCTCGGAGCTACGGGATCTCCACCGTCTCTGGGCCTTGGCCGACGCACTCAAGACGTCCCCGACAGGGTCGCAAGAAGATCTTTCCAGCCAGCAAGGCGAAAGACCGCAACCGGCCGCTCCGCCCACCGGCGCAACGAAGCGCAAACGGAAAGCTCTGATGGCTGCCTCTTGCGTGGCCGCCGTCGCAGCCGCGGCCGGAATCGTTGCACTAGTGCTACCTGATGATCCGCCGGCCAAGTCCGCGGCCCTTTCATCCAACGCACAGGCCGTGTCCGTGCACGTCTTCAACATCGAGGGGAACTGCCAGGACCGCAAGGACCATGTGCCTGCGTGCAGCATGGGTCTGGCACGTGATCCTAGAAAGAAGTACGACGCAGACAACGTCGTCAGTCACAGAATTTGGCATGGCGACGTGCTGGTCACCGACTGCGTGCTGTACGACGGAGACCGAGTCGCCGACGAAACGGGCGTTGCGACGTCGCGCTGGTTCCGCGTCCGGCTGAACGATGTGCCTGGCGGACATGCCTGGTTACCGGCTGTGCGGACCCACGACAGCCCAGCCCTCCCGCAGTGTGACCACTGAGGTTTCAGGGTGGGGTCGGTGGTGCGAGGGTCAGGCCGGTGGTGGTGAGGGCAACCGGCACCCGGGCTCCCAGTCGCGCGGGGTCGAACTGCTATCCCGACGTGGCAATGGAGAAGCGCGGCGAGATCACCCTCGAGGCAACGCGGGCCCGCTCCCCGGACACGCCACTACCCCCCGCGTACGGCACCACGCTAAGAGTTGTCCCGTAAATGGTCGCTGGATGCCTTGGGCGGCGCTGTTGCGCTGCCTGTAGGTCTCGCGGTCGAACGCCGGCGGTCTCCCGCCCCGGCTGCCCCTCCGCAGTCGGTGGCCACGTTGATCTGCTGGCACGGGGATCACCGCGCAGATGCCGCGCTTGCTCAGGTGGTCGCGGATCGCGCGGGAGGAATACGCCTTGTCGGCCATGACTACGTCAGGCCTGGTTCGAGGCCGTCCGCGGTGACGCGGTACACGGAGTCCGGCCATGACGTCCATGAAGGTGGGTGCGTCGCCCGCTTGACCGCCGGTCAGGACAAACGCGAGGGACGACAGCGGCCGTCGGCAGCAAGATGGATCTTCGTTGTAAGTCCCCCGCGCGACCGTCCGATGGCCTGGTCGTGCGGCTCGGCTGCCGGGGCCCCTTTTGTGGGCCCCGGCGGCGTGTTGATGAGCGCGTACGATTGGGGAATCCACCGAGACGACCCAGTGAAGCTCCTTGTCGGCGTCGGCCTGAGCCATCAGAGCCGCCCTTCGCCCCAGCGGCAACATCAAGATCTACAGCTGGAGTATTAGGCTGCTTCACCTGGAAAGTGCCTCCGACAGGAGTGAGAACAAGGACCTCAGCGATCCAGCGATCCGCATTCTCGCTGGGCAAAGGCACTTTTCGCTTTAAAATCGCCTCCCCCAGTTTACGGTTGCAGACGTGCGGTCATTCCACCCGAAATCCCTCAGGTGGTAGCGCGTTCTGCCGGCCGGAAGTTCGAGGCGGCTACCACCCCAGTTAGCCCCGTCGAATAGCGTTATGTGCCATCGGCACCAGTCGACGGACGAAATGATGTTGTCCCAGTTCCCGAGACCAAGAAATCCTCGGTGCACCTTGCTTAGGTCACTCCAGCCCCGTCCTGGGCCATTCTGCAACCAGTCTCCGCCGAGATCATCATTCTCGTAGTAATGCGAATCCACCGAAAGTGAGTCGGGATTGCTTGTCCCGATATCGGCGTGACGCGCGGCGACTGAGTGGTCCCTGACCATGTGATCCTTGAGGCCCTCCAGAGAAGTGAACATGTAGAGAACTTCTTCGTCCCCCTTCCCGTTAAGACCCGGCGTCGAGTAGAGCGCTTGCCCGTTGAATTCACGTACCGCTTCGGGCTCGTTGACCTCACCGTCGATGACCACCTGCATCTCGGGCGGAGTGTGCGGCCTCGGTGTCTGCTGGTCATCACCTTGGGCGTTGGCGATCATCGCGATCTCATCTTCGTGTGTGATCCAAGGTGCTGTTGCAGCCAACCGATTCACCATCGCGTCGAAAGAGTCGATGCCGAGTTCCTCGAGGTTCTGCCGGACCTGCGTCTCGATGTCTTCGTGGCGTTCGGCTGCTTTTCGGTAGGTTTGCTGGGTTGTCATGACTATCTCCCTTAACGACGTTGACGTGGTTGGCTGGCGCACAGAGGTCGCCGGTTTGGCTCTGTCGATGACGAGTAGCAGCATTGCTCGGGCAGTTCGGGAGGCGCTGCCCGCGTCGAATATCGATGACTTCGGACAGCAGTTCGGTGCCGATCGGCAAGACGCCATGTGCCGCTTGTCCGGGTACGGAGCAAAGCGCTGGCTACGGGCGTATGTGACGCCGTCGTCCCGCCGTTGCCGAGTGCCGACGGGTGCCTCGGGTTTCGTCGACATCGAGATCCCGGCCCGGTGGGTTCCTCCCGAGATCGTCGACAACTGCTTTCGTTGCTACCGCGAGGCTCTGAGGGAACACCGCATAAGTCCCGGCAGCTCAGAAGGTTCGTCTGCTGCGGGGACGGAGAGGCGCGTGAGTATGAGTCCTCTCGCATTGCCATCTCAAGTTGAGGACGATCGTTACGCTCTTCCATAGAGGCA
>NZ_WWKH01000374.1:0-635 GCF_009865595.1 Streptomyces sp. SID1328
CCATGGTGACCAGGTCGCCGAACCACATGTGCGCCATCTCGTGCAGGATCACGTTGGCCCGCGCCTCGTACGACGCCTGCGTGACCTTGCCCCGGAAGATGTACTCCTCCCGGAAGGTGACCAGTCCGGGGTTCTCCATCGCCCCGAGGTTGTACTCCGGCACGAACGCCTGGTCGTACTTCCCGAAGGGGTACGGGTAGTCGAAGTGCTCGTGGAAGAAGTCCAGCCCCTGCTTGGTGACCAGGAAGATGTCGTCGGCGTCGAAGTAGGGCGCCAGGCCCTTGCGGCACATCGCGCCGAGCGGGATCTCCAGCGTGGACCCGTCCGCCAGCACCCGCTCGTAGGAGTCGGTCACATAGTGGTACGGGCCCGCGACCACGCAGGTGATGTACGTGGAGATCGGCTTGGTCTCCGCGAACCGCCAGACGCCGTCGGCGAGTTCACCGGCGCCGTTGCTCCACACCGTCCAGCCCTCGGGCGCGCGGACCTCGAAGCGGAAGGGCGCCTTGAGGTCGGGCTGCTCGAAGCCCGCGAACACCCTCCGGGAGTCGGCCGGTTCGTACTGCGTGTAGAGGTAGACCTCGCCGTCCTCGGGGTCCACGAAGCGGTGCATGCCCTCGCCGGTGCGGGAGTAG
>NZ_WWKH01000375.1:0-426 GCF_009865595.1 Streptomyces sp. SID1328
CCGGGCCCGGCTGCGGGACGTGCTCCCGCTGGCCGCCTCGGTCACCGTCACCCACACCCTCGGGGTGGTCGCGCTGGGGCTCCTGGTGACGGCCGGCTCCGCCGCGACACCCTCGGTGGTGGCGTGGCTGGGGGTGGCGAGCGGTGCGCTGGTGCTCGGGGCGGGGGTGAACCTCGTACGGCGGGCCTGGCGGGGGCGGGTGGCTCAGGCGGGGCATACGCACGAGCACGTACCGGCCGCCGAGGTGGAGGTGCGGGCCCCGGCGCTGGTGGGTGGGGGTGCTGGTGGGGAGACCCATATGGGCACGCACCATGGCGTGGCAGCACACACCCACACCCACGCAGAGGCCCCCGTGGGCACGCACCCTGGGGCGGGAACACACAGCCACGTCCACGGTGAGGAGGCCCATGTGGCCACACACCATGG
>NZ_WWKH01000376.1:0-337 GCF_009865595.1 Streptomyces sp. SID1328
CGAGGGTGCAGGCCTGGTCGAGGTCGCCGAGGCCCAGGCGGGCGGTGGCCAGGACGACGCGGGAGAAGAGCCGGCTGCGGGCGTGCGCGGCGGAGCGCAGCCGGAGCGAGCGCTCGGCGTGCTGGGCGGCCGCCCGGAACTGGTGGAGGTCCCGGTGGCAGTGGCCGAGTTCGTCGGCGAGCTGGGCCTCGTCGAAGAAGCGTGCCCAGTGCGGCACGTCGTCGCCGGGCCGGGCCGTCTCCAGGGCGCGTTCGGCGCGTACCAGTGCGCCGGTGCACGCCCGCGTCTCCCCGAGGACGGCGTGCGCCCGCGCCTCCGCCGCGTGCAGCAGGGCCTG
>NZ_WWKH01000377.1:0-275 GCF_009865595.1 Streptomyces sp. SID1328
GAGCCCGCGCACGAGCTGGGCGAGAACGTGCACCACAAGACCGAGTGCGAGGAGTGGTACGAGCGGGCGGCCGGCCAGGGCCACCGGCGCGCCCAGGTGCGGGTCGGGATGCTGGCGGCGGCGCGCGGTGACGTGGTCGAGGCGGCGCGCTGGTACCGGGCGGCCGCCGAGGCCGGGTCCCGCAACGGCGCCTTCAACCTGGGACTGCTGCTGGCCCGCGAGGGCAGCGAGCCCGAGGCCGCCGTGTGGTGGACCCGGGCCGCCGACGCCGGGCA
>NZ_WWKH01000378.1:0-232 GCF_009865595.1 Streptomyces sp. SID1328
CCCCCGCTCCCGCCCATGGCGAACCCGAGCGCGGCACAGCCGGTCAGGGCACTGAAAGTACGTCTACTGAGCGCCAAGGTCGTCCTCCGGTCGGCCCCCATAAGAAGCGTGGCAGGGGCCATTCTCCACGGCCCGTCAGCTTGCGGCGGACCACGGGGGCTCGGGGCGGGGGTGAATCAACCGGTACGGGGGTGTGGCGTCGCGAGGAACTCGGCCTCGCCGGCCTCGCGGC
>NZ_WWKH01000379.1:0-206 GCF_009865595.1 Streptomyces sp. SID1328
CGGGCACAGACCGCCTCGAACGCCGTGTCGGGGCCGAAGGACCGTACCGCCGGCTGGAACCGCTCGGTGTGCAGCCGCCCGGCCGGGAACGCCTCCTGTGCCGCGGCCAGCATGCCCGCGGGTCCACAGCAGTAGACCAGGGTGTCGGGCTCCAGGGCGTGCGGGGCCAAGGACGCGTCGAGTGCACCGAGGTCGGGCCGGCCGTG
>NZ_WWKH01000037.1:0-4221 GCF_009865595.1 Streptomyces sp. SID1328
GGGCGCGCAGTTCCCGGTCGCCGAGCAGCCGGGTGAGGGCGGCGGCGAGCGCGCCCGCGTCGCCGGGGGGTACGGCCAGGCAGGTCTCGCCGTCGGTCCCCGCGACCTCGGGAATCGCGCCCCCGGTGGTGGCGACCAGCGGGGTGGCGGTGGCCATGGCCTCGGCGGCGGGCAGCGAGAACCCCTCGTACAGCGAGGGCACACAGGCGACTTCGGCGGAACGGATCAGGTCGACCAGCTCGGCGTCGGAGATGCCCTTGACGAACTCGACGGCGTCCTCCAGCCCGTACCGCTCGATCGCCTGGGCGACCGGGCCCTCCTCGGGGCGCTTGCCGACGACGACGAGGTGGGCGTGCGGCTGTTCGGCGCGCACCTTGGCGAGGGCCTCGACCAGGAACACCAGGCCCTTGAGGGGCACGTCGGCGCTGGAGGTGGTGACGATCCGGCCCGGCACCTCGGGCACGGCCGGATGAGGCGCGAACAGGGTGGTGTCGGCGCCGATGTGGACGACGTGCACCCGGTCCTGACGTACGCCGAGGTGGTCGACGATCTCCTGGCGGGAGCTGCCGGAGACGGTGAGCACGGAGGGCAGTCGGCGGGCGACGCGCTTCTGCATCCGGGTGAAGGCGTACCAGCGGCGCACCGAGAGGCGGCGCTTGAGGTCTTCGGCGGCGTCGAGTTCGAGCTGCCGGTCGACGGTGATGGGGTGGTGGATGGTGGTGACCAGGGGGGCACCGAGGTCGCCGAGCAGGCCGTAGCCGAGCGTCTGGTTGTCGTGGACGACGTCGAACTCCCCCCTGCGGGCGCGCAGTTGACGCCCGGCGCGCAGGGAGAAGGTGAGCGGCTCGGGGAAGCCGCCGGTCCACATCGTGGCGACCTCCAGCGCGTCGACCCAGTCCCGGTATTCGCCCCGCCCGGGGGTGCGGAAGGGGTCGGGCTGGCGGTAGAGGTCGAGGCTGGGCAGCTCGGTGAGGCTCAACCGGCCCGCGTAGTCGTCGTGTTCGTCGAGCACGGGGTAGGGCTGGGAGCCGATGACCTCCACCCGGTGGCCCAGGCGGGCGAGTTCACGGGAGAGGTGGCGGACGTAGACGCCCTGGCCGCCGCAGAACGGGTTGCCCTTGTAGGTGAGGAGCGCGATACGGAGCGGTCGCTCGCCGTCGGCGGCGGTGCCCGGGGGAGCCGCCTGACTGGCCTCAGCGGTCACTCTGGGCCCCCTTCTGCCTGCACGGTCCCGCGAGACTACGTCGGGACGACAATCCGGAACAAGTTTCAGACTTGATGATCCAAGAGGCTCTGAATCTACCGGCAGGTAGGGGCGCTGTGAGCAGTGGATCAGGTGATTCACGCCACGACCGGCGGCTTTGCGGCCCCCGGTAAAGTGGCCGGGTCGTCATACACCTGTACGGGGGGAAGCCGGTGCGATTCCGGCGCTGACCCGCAACCGTCATCCGGCGCCCACCGGCCCGGTGAGCCGGAACGCCCCGACGGGAGGTTGACCGGCTCACGTGCGGGGCGCTGTGCCCCGCACGGCACCGTCGAGGCATACGGGGCCGGGCCGCCGGGGTGGTTCCCGTGCGCGTCGGCCCTTCGCAGGAGAGGCAGTCGCCGACCATGAACGTCCGCCGCAGTGCCGCGGCTCTCGCCGCCATAGGCGTGCTGGCCGCAGCCGCGCCCGCCACCGCCGCCCCGTCCCCGAAGGTGACGGTCCCGGCCGGGCTGTTCGGCAAGGGCGACCCCACGTACGACGGCGTCTGGCGCCAGTCCCTCGCCCTGCTCGCGCAGCACACCGCCGGTGAGAAGCCCGCGGACCAGGCCGTGAAGTGGCTGACCGGCCAGCAGTGCGCCGACGGCGGCTTCGCCTCCTTCCGCGCCGACACCGGCACCGCGTGCGGCGGCAAGGGCGCGCAGGCGGACACCAACAGCACGGCCGCCGCCGTCCAGGCGCTCGCCGCGCTCGGCGGGCACGACGACGTGACCGGCAAGGCCGTCGCCTGGCTGAAGGCCCAGCAGAACAAGGACGGCGGCTGGGGTTACTCCCCCGGCGGCCCGAGCGACACCAACTCCACCTCCGTCGTGGTGGGCGCGCTGGCCGCCGCCGGTGAGAAGCCGGCCGAGCTGCGCGGCAAGGGGAAGACCCCGGATCAGGCGCTGGCCTCGCTGGCCGTGCCCTGTGCCCAGAAGGGCGGCGGGGCGCTCGCCTTCCAGCCGGACAAGAAGGGCAAGCTGGAGGCCAACGCGGACGCCACGGCCGCCGGTGTGCTCGGCGCGCTCGGCAAGGGCTTCGTCGTGGCGCCCGGCAAGGCCCGCGACAAGGCCCCGGCCTGCGCCTTCGACGGCAAGGCGACCCCGGCCCGACTGGCCGACAACGCCGCCGCCCATCTCATCGGCGCCGTCTCCAAGTCCGGCCACCTGATGTCCGCGATGCCCGGCGCCGAGAACCAGCCCGACTTCGGCAACACCGCCGACACCGTGGTGGCGCTGGCCGCCGACGGCTGGACCAAGCAGGCGAAGGTCCCGTACGCCTGGCTGGAGAAGAACGCCGCGAAGTGGGCGCAGCAGAGCGGCCCCGCCGCCTACGCCCAGCTCATCCTGAGCGCGCACGCCGTCGGCGCCGACCCGCACGACTTCGGCGGGACCGACCTGGTCCGCGCCCTGGACAAGCTGGGCCCGGCCCCGGCGAAGCAGGCCGCGGCGCCGGAGAAGAAGGCCACCGAGAAGTCCGGCAACAGTGTGTGGTGGATCATCGGCGTGGGCCTGGTCGCCGGTATCGGCGTCGGCTTCCTGTTCAGCGGCCGGAAGAAGAACCGCCCGTGACCTCGGTCCGCCGTGCCGCGGCCCTGCTGGTCGCGTCCCTCCTCGTCCTCTCCGCCGCCGCCGAGGCGCGGGCCGCCGGATACCGGTACTGGTCCTTCTGGGACCGTTCCGGCGACCGGTGGACGTACGCCACCCAGGGCCCGGCCTCCGAGCGCCCCGACGACGGCTCGGTGCGGGGTTTCCGGTTCGCGGTCAGCGCGGACTCCTCGGACGCGAACCGGCCGCGCGGCGCGGCGGACTTCGGCTCGATCTGCGCGAAGACACCCGCGAAGGCGGGCACCAAGCGGGTCGCGCTCGTTCTCGACTTCGGCACCAGGGCCGACGCTCCCTTCGGGGAGAGCCCGCCCGACACGCGTACGGTGTGCGCCCGCGTCTCTCCGGACGCGAGCACCGCCGAGGCCCTGGCCGAGACCGCCAAGCCGCTTCGCTACGACAGCAACGCCCTGCTGTGCGCCATCGCCGGTTACCCGGCGCGGGGGTGCGGGGAGCAGGTCGCGGCGGACGAGAAGCCGTCCCACCAGGCCGCCCCGGAGGACGACGGCCCCTCCCTCGGTCTCCCCCTCGGCATAGGCGTCGTCGCCGTGCTCGGCGGGGCGGCGTTCTGGCAGGCGCGGCGGCGCCGGGATGCCTGACACCGGCGTCCGCGCCGCCCGTACCACCGTGGCCGCCGGCAGGCGGACCCGCTTCGAACTGCACCCCGGCGCCTGGTGGTTGTGGTCGCTCGGGCTCGGCACCGCCGCCACCCGCACCACCAACCCGCTGCTGCTCGCCCTGCTGATGGCAGTGGCGGGCCATGTGGTGGCGGTCCACCGCTCCAGCGCGCCGTGGGCCCGCTCGTACACGGCGTTCGCCAAGCTGGCCGTCGCCGTGCTGCTGATCCGGCTGGCGTTCACGGCCGTGCTCGGCTCGCCGGTGCCGGGTACGCATGTGCTGTTCACCCTGCCCGAGATCCCGCTGCCCGCCTGGGCGCAGGGCATCCGGCTGGGCGGGCCGGTGTCGGCGGAGGCGCTGCTGTTCTCCGGCTACAACGGCCTGAAACTGGCGGCCCTCCTGGTCTGTGTCGGCGCCGCGAACGCCCTGGCCAGCCCGGCCAAGCTGCTCAAGTCGCTGCCGGGCGCGCTGTACGAGGCGGGGGTGGCGGTGGTGGTCGCGCTGACCTTCGCCCCGCATCTCATCGCCGACGTGCAGCGACTGCGCGCCGCCCGTCGTCTCCGGGGGCGCCCGGACCGGGGGCTGCGGGGGCTTTTCCAGGTCGGACTTCCGGTACTGGAGGGCGCGTTGGAGCGCTCGGTCGCGCTGGCCGCCGCGATGGACGCCCGCGGCTACGGCCGTACCGCCGAGGTACCCGCGCCGGTGCGCCGTACGACGACCGCGCTCACCCTGGGCGGACTGCTCGGGGTGTGCGCG
>NZ_WWKH01000380.1:0-200 GCF_009865595.1 Streptomyces sp. SID1328
GAGGACATCCCGCTCGGCACCGCCGTCGCCGGCCGCACCGACGAGGCCCTGGACGACCTGGTCGGTTTCTTCGTCAACACCCTGGTGCTGCGCACCGACCTCACCGGCGACCCCACCTTCGACGAAGTGCTCGACCGAGTGAGGGAGTTCGACCTCGCCGCCTACGACCACCAGGACGTGCCCTTCGAGCGGCTGGTGGA
>NZ_WWKH01000381.1:0-1151 GCF_009865595.1 Streptomyces sp. SID1328
CCGCAGGGCGCGGCCGACTTCGGCTGGTTCGCCTACTCCCCGCTGTCGGACGCGGTCCGTTCGCCGGGTATCGGCGCCGACATGTGGATCATGGGTCTGGCCTTCTCCGGCTTCGGCACGATCCTCGGCTCGGTCAACTTCATCACCACGATCATCTGCATGCGCGCTCCGGGCATGACGATGTTCCGCATGCCGATCTTCGTGTGGAACGTGCTGCTGACCGGTGTGCTGGTCCTGCTGGCCTTCCCGGTGCTGGCCGCCGCGCTGTTCGCCCTGGAGGCGGACCGCAAGTTCGGTGCCCATGTCTTCGACGCCGCCAATGGCGGGGCCCTGCTATGGCAACACCTCTTCTGGTTCTTCGGCCATCCAGAGGTGTACATCATCGCGCTGCCGTTCTTCGGCATCATCTCCGAGATCATCCCGGTGTTCTCGCGCAAGCCGATGTTCGGCTACATGGGCCTCATCGCGGCCACGATCGGCATCGCCGGTCTGTCCGTGACCGTGTGGGCGCACCACATGTACGTCACCGGCGGTGTGCTGCTGCCGTTCTTCTCCTTCATGACGTTCCTCATCGCGGTCCCGACCGGTGTGAAGTTCTTCAACTGGATCGGCACGATGTGGAAGGGCTCGCTGTCCTTCGAGACACCGATGCTCTGGACGACCGGCTTCCTGATCACCTTCGTCTTCGGTGGTCTGACCGGTGTCATCCTGGCCTCGCCGCCGCTGGACTTCCACGTCTCGGACTCGTACTTCGTGGTGGCGCACTTCCACTACGTGGTGTTCGGCACCGTGGTGTTCGCGATGTTCGCCGGCTTCCACTTCTGGTGGCCGAAGTTCACCGGCAAGATGCTGGACGAGCGGCTCGGCAAGATCACCTTCTGGACGCTGTTCATCGGCTTCCACGGCACCTTCCTGGTCCAGCACTGGCTGGGCGCCGAGGGCATGCCGCGCCGGTACGCCGACTACCTGGCGGCCGACGGCTTCACCGCGCTGAACACGGTCTCCACGATCTCGTCGTTCCTGCTCGGCCTGTCGATCCTGCCGTTCCTCTACAACGTGTGGAAGACCGCCAAGTACGGCAAGCCCGTCGAGGTGGACGACCCGTGGGGCTACGGCCGTTCGCTGGAGTGGGCGACCTCCTGCCCGCCGCC
>NZ_WWKH01000382.1:0-765 GCF_009865595.1 Streptomyces sp. SID1328
CCGCCGCGATCAGCAGCGCCGCGCAGAGCGCGCCGGTCAGCCAGACCAGCGGCACTTCGGGCACGCGCAGCAGCCCCGGACAGAACGGCACCAGCAGCGCGATCAGCAGCAGCTTCGACACGCCTCCGGCCCCGCCCTTGACGGCGAGCGCACCGGCGGAGCGGCCCATGGGCAGCCCGCAGCGCAGCAGGAACCGCAGGTTCACCGCCCCGGCTCCGATCCCGGCGGGCAGCAGATGGTTGGCGGCGCAGGCGGCGAACTGGGCCGCGACGAGCCGTCCGCCGGGCAGCCGCTCCACGACGGCCCCCTGCTGGGCGAGCGCGGCGGCCGCCCAGGTGCCCACGGCCGCGACCGCCCCGACCGAGAGCCAGCCCTGGTCGGCCTCGGTGAGCCGCACGGCGCCGCTGCGCGCGGTGGGCCAGTACCGCTGGGTGAGGTAGGCGAGGACGAGCAGGACGCAGACCAGCAGCCCCACCTGCCAGACGAGGCCCCGCAGGCGCGGCGCCGGAGGGCCGGCCGGTACGGGGAGCACTTCGGGAGCGTCCTGCGTCATCGGCACCCCTCCCCCTCCACGGAAGCACCCGTCGCCGACGCCCGGGGAAACCGGACGCCACAGCGAAATCAAGGTCAAACTAACGCGGACCCACACCCCCCGCCGCGCAGGTACGGCCATACGGCGGTGGCCCGGCGCGCGGCGGGGGTACGCACGGGGTGACCGACGGGCTCACAGCCCCTTCGGCACCCGGTGCGGCGGCTGCTCGGGGG
>NZ_WWKH01000383.1:0-19076 GCF_009865595.1 Streptomyces sp. SID1328
GGCCGCACCGCGCGCAGCGGCGGCTCGGGCAGCGTGGTGACACTGGTGCTGTCGGGCCAGCGGCGCGAACTGAGCAAGGTGACGTCGGAGGCCGGAGTCGAGCCGACGGTCACCAAGGTGCGCTCCGGCGAGGCCGCGCTCACCCGCATCACCGGCGCCCGCAGGCCCTCCGGCACCCCGCTCGACGGCGGCCCGTCCTCCCGCCCCAAGAACACCAACGCGCCGTTCCGCGGCATGGGCTCCAGCAAGGACACGTCCGGGGGCCGGCCGTCCCGCAAGACCAGCGAGGCTCGCAAGCTGGCGGAGGCCCGGCGGGCGGCCCAGGTGCGGCGCGGGCGGTGAGTCAGACGCGGGTCAGCCGGTGCAGGGCCCAGTCGACCATGGGTGCGTAGACCAGCGGTACCGGTGCGGGTGCCGTCAGGTGGACGGCGACCCGGGTGCCCGTGCCCCGGGGCTGCATGGTGTGTCCCACCAGAACGGGGATGCCGAGGAAGTTGACCTTCCAGGCCCAGGCGCCCTTCGGCTCGTCGACCTCGGTGACCTCGAACCGCCCGCGCAGGAACCCCGCGACCTCGACCTCACCCCGGGCACCCGGCCGGATGACGTCCCCCTCCGTCCGGACCGCGCGCAGGTGCGGCGCCCATCGCGCCCACTCCTCGTACCGCGCGTACCGCTCCCAGACCACATCGGGCGCAGCGGGGCCCGCGACCGTGACGGTGTGCCGCATGACAGTCCTCCCAGCGGTTTCCGGCCCAATGTACGGGGGCGGGCGGGGGGATGCGCGGCGAGCGGGGGCGGTCCGGGTGCCTGCCGCTCGCCGCCAGGAAGCGCCTAGCTGTCGCCGCGTGACTTGCGGGCGTGTTCCGGAGTGGGGGAGTCGATGCGGCCCGAGCGGCCCTGGAGGCGGGGGTCGCTCGCGTGGACGACGCCGACCGGGGAACCGCTCTCGATGACGGCGACCTGCCGGACCGAGTTCTCCTCCATCAGCCGGGCGACGTTGTCGAGACCGTCGTCGATGTCGACGGTGACGAGTCCCCCGCGCACCACCTCGGCCACGGTCAGTTTCTCGGCGTCGGCCGCCTCAGCCAGCGCGTGTACGACGAGATCGTGATCGCTGACCAGTCCCCGCAGCGCGCCGCCCTCCACCACGAGCACGACGTCGACCCCGTCGTCACGCATCGTCCGCGCCACGGACGTGACGGACTCCCGGCCGTCCACCGTCGTGGGGTTCCCCGTCATGATCTCGCGCACGCTGTCCATCGCCACTTCCTCCTTGATCGGCCACGGTCCTACGCCCCACCGTGTACCCCGCGACGCGCCCGCAACCCCGCGCCCAGGTGCGAACGGGCCGGCGTCCCGCCAGGGTGGAAGAACGCCCCCTCACCCAGGAGCCCCGATGAACGCCTCCGACAAGGACCGTCCCGCCAAGGGCGACAAGGTCGCCTGGAGCACCCACGGCACCGAGACCACCGGCAAGGTCGAAAGGAAGATCACCGACCGTACCGAGGCCGCCGGCCGCACGGTCGACGCCTCCCCCGACGACCCCCAGTACGAGGTCCGCAGCGACAAGTCGGGGCGGACTGCGGTGCACAAGCCTTCGGCGCTGAAGAAGAAGGGGAAGTCGTAGCGGCCTGACGCCGGCGCCGACTCCCGCCGGGGCACGCCACGTGACGCGGACGGAGCGGACCAGGAGCGAGGACGACACCCCCCGCCTCAGGGCAGCCCCGTACGGGAGCTGCCCTGAGCGCTGTTCACTTGCGCCAGAACAGGTGGTGCGTCACTCCGCTCGGGCTGGGGACGACGTCCCGGTGGAACCGGTCCAGCAGGTCGTCCGGCGAGTCCCAGAGCCGTACGCCCGACCCGAACTTCACCGGCGAGACGACCACGTGCAGGGTGTCGACCAGGTCGGCGTCGAGGAACTCCCGGATGGTGGTGGCCCCTCCCCCGAGCCGTACGTCCTTCCCCTGCGCCGCCTCCTTGGCCTGCGCGAGCACCTCCGCCGGTTCCCCCTCGACGAAGTGGAAGGTGGTGTCGGACAGGGTGATCGAGGGCCGCTTGTGGTGCGTCAGCACGAACACCGGTGTGTGGAAGGGAGGTTCGTCACCCCACCACCCCTCCCACTCCAGATCCTCCCAAGGCCCGCGCTGCGGGCCGAACTTGTTCCGGCCCATGATCTCCGCGCCGATGTTCCGCGCGTAGTCCCGCGTGAGGTAGTCGTCCAGCCCCCGGCTCCCGCCCGGCTCGGTCCGCATCGGCCAACTCGCCGTGGCCCCGGCCCACGCGAACAGCCTGCCGGGATCGACATGCCCGAACGGCCTCTCCAGCGTCTGGTCCTCTCCGGCCCCGATCCCATCACTGGAAACATTGAAGTTCTGCACCCGCAACAGCTGCCCCACGAGCTCCTCCTTGACAGTCGACAACGGTGGTGAGACTGGCGGGACCAGTGAAACTCATCGCGGATCGAGTACCTGCGCTCGACGGGCCCGACCCGGCAGACCGGCAGTCACAGAACCGCCAGCCGGTCCAGCAGCCGTTCCGCCTGCTGGATTTCCGTGCTCAGTGGATGGTCCTCGGCCACATGCGGAAGGCCCGCCGAGGCCAGGGCGAAGGCGTGGCGGAGGGGGGTGTCGGGGAGTTCCGTGTCGGACATGCGCAACGCGCGTACCGCGCCCAGGAGTTCGCAGGCCAGGACCGTGCGGTAGGCCGCCGTCGCCGCGACCGTGCTGCGGACCGCGTGGGTGGAGAAGCTGGCGTGGTCCTCCAGGCCGCGGGAGATGACGGCCGTTCCGAGGGTGACCGGAGAGGCTGCGTGGCGGAGGGTGCCGAGGGCGTCGTGGGCGACGTACTCGAGGATCATCACGCCGGAGCTGCCCGCAGGGCCCTCGGCGAGGAAAGGCGGCAGGCCGCTGAGGTCGGGTTCGACGAGGTCGCTGAGGCGGGCGGCGGACAGCTCCGCCGTGTGGTGGAGCGCGGCGCGCAGGTAGTCGAAGGCGAGCGCGACGGGAGCGGTGGAGAACTGGCCGTGATGGAAGGCCTGTTGGGTCTCCGTGTCGATGAGCGGGTTCTCCGCCGCCGCGTTGATGTCCACCTCCAGCACCTGTTCCACGCGCGCGGCGGCTTCCAGCGCGGGCCCCTGCACCTGGGGGAAGGCGCGCAGGCCGAACGGGTCCTGGAGGCGCCGGCCGGGTGGCAGGTCGCCGCCCGAGGTGAGCAGCCGGCGCAGCTCGGCGGCACACCGTACGGCGCCGGGATGCGGCCGCGAGGCGTGCACACGCTCGTCGTACGCCTCCGCCGAGCCGCCCAGCGCGCAGAAGGTCAGCGCGGTCACCACATGGCTCGCGGCGAGCAGCCGGGACAGGTCGTGCCAGGCGAGTACGGCCTCGGCGAGGGTCGCGGCGTTGCTGGAGATGAAGGCGAGCGCGTCGCCGGGACTGATCGCGACGGGGTCGATGCCGCCGGACTCCCAGGGCAGTTCACCGGCGAGGGTCAGCGCGATCTCGGCCAGCGCGGTGAGGTCGCCGGTGCCGATCGCGCCACGGGTGTGCACGAGGGGCAACGCGCCTACGCGCAGGGCCTGTTCGAGCGCCCGGAGCAGCCGGGGGTGCACCCCGCTGCCGGCGGCGGCGAGCTGGTTGAGACGTACGGCCATGACCGCGCGGACCGCGTCGTCGGGCAGCGGCGCGCCGGTGCCGCCGGCGTGGCTGCGCAGCAGGCGCAGTCCGTGCAGGTCGGCGCCGTCGGGGTCGACGACGATGTGGCGATTGGCGCCGACGCCGGTGGTCCGGCCGTAGACGGCGCCCTTCGCCCCCAGCTCAACGGCCAGTTCGTAACTCTGTTCCGCCCTGGTCAGCGCGTCGGGAGCCAGCTTCGGCCACGCGCTGCGCCGGGCCACGCGGACCACGTCGGCGCACCTCAGTCCGGCGCCGCTGATCAGGATGCGGCTGGAGTCGGTCATCGCCACCCCTCTTGACAAGAGTTCATTCATTACTGCGAATAGCATGTAACTCTTGATTCATCCTGCTGGCAAGAACCCCGCCGGCGAGAAGGCGAGAAGGAGAACCTGGTGCCCCGGTCGCTGCACGAGCTGCTCACCGCGCACCGGCTCACGCCCGCGCAACGGCGCATCGCCAGCTATCTGGCCGAGCGTCCGCGCGACGCCGCCGCGCTGACCAGCGCCGAGCTGGCCGAGCACGCGCAGGTGAGCCAGCCGTCGGTGACCCGTTTCGTCGCCCTGCTCGGCTTCGACGGGTACGCGGAGTTCCGGCGTTATCTGCGCGACGCGACCACCGAGCCGGTGCCGGAGCGCGACGGCAACAAGTTCCAGGCCGCCGTCGACGCCGACTTGCGCAACCTCGCCGCGCTGCGCGCCCAGCTCGCCGACGAGACCCGGCTGCGGGCGATCGCCGAGCGGCTGATGGCGTCCGTGCCGCTCGTCGTCGTGGGGTACCGCGTGTCGGCCGCACAGGCCGCCTCGTTCGCCTACCTTGCCACCAAGATCCATCCGGATGTCCGGCTGCTGACCGACTCGGGCAGTGTGTTCGGCGACCACCTACGGCACGCCCACCGGTGCGGCGCCCGAACAGCGGTGATGGTCGCGCTCCCCCGCTACCCGCGGGAGTGCGCGGCCGCGCTCCACCAGGCCCGCACCCTGGGCCTGCACACGCTTCTGATCACGGACCGGCTCGTCACGGCGCTCACCCCCCTCGCCGACGACGTGCTGAGCGCGGGAGTCGCCTCCGAGTTCGTGTTCGACTCGCATGCCGCGGTCGTCTCGCTGACCGTGGCGCTGGTGGAGGCGATGGCCGACGCGGCCGGTGCCTCGGCCCGGCAACGACTGGAAGGTTTCGAAGACTATGCCGCAGAGCAAGACCTCTTCCTCCGGGAGTGACGCTCCCGGACCCTCGGGGGGCGACGCGGCGGCGACCGCGTTCGACGACGCTCCCCTCAACCGCTTCCATCTGCGCATCACCGCGCTGACGTTCTGCGCCAATTACTCCGACGGCTATGAACTCGGCATCATCAGCATCGCGCTGCCGTTGATCGCCAGGCAGTTGGGATTCGGCTCCGTGTGGGAGGGGCTGCTCGGCGCGGCGGCGCTGATCGGCATCTTCGTCGGCAGCGTGGTCGTCGGCTGGGGCGCCGACCGGATCGGCCGCCAGCGCCTTTACACGTACAACTTCCTGCTCATCTCGGTCGCGTCGGCCGCCGAGTTCTTCGTGACCGGCCCCGCCCAGTTGTTCGTACTGCGTCTGCTGATCGGTATCGGCATCGGCGCCGACTACGCGCTGGGCCCGACGCTGGTCGCCGAGTTCGTACCGCGCCGCTACCGGGGCGGACTGCTCGCCTCGCTGACCGTCATGTGGACGGTGGGGTACGTGGTGGCGTTCTTCCTCGGCAACTGGGTGGTCGGCCTCGGCGGCGAGGCGTGGCGGTGGCTGCTCGCGTCCAGCAGTCTGCCGGCGCTGGCGGTGGTGCTGCTGCGGCTCGGCGTGCCGGAGTCCCCGCGCTGGCTCGTCGCACGCGGGCACCTGGAGCAGGCACGGGCCGTGGTGCGCCGGCTCGGCGGCAAGGAGGACCAGGTCGCCTCGCTGGCCCGTATCGCCCGCGCCGCGGCCGAGCGCCCCCGGGCGCGCTACCGGGACCTGTTCGGCCCCGAGTACTGGCGGCGCACGGCGTTCGGCGTCGTCTTCTACAACGCCCAGGTGGTGCCGTACTTCGCCATCTATACGTTCCTGCCGCTGGTGCTGGCCAAGATCGGGGTCGGCGAGGAGGACACCACCAGCGACGGCGTCCTGAACCTGTTCCTGCTGGGCGGCAGTGTGGCGGGGCTGTGGTTCGTGGCGAAGATGACCCGGCGCGGGCTGACAATCTGGTCCTTCGTCGTCCTCATCGCCGCGCTCGCCCCCATGGCGGTCTGGCCCGACGCGCCGAAGGCCCTGCTCTTCCCGCTGTTCCTGGTCTTCACCTTCACCATGTCGGCGGCCGTCAACCTCGACCAGGTCTACCCCGCCGAGCTCTTCCCCACCGACCTCCGCAGCTCCGGCGTCGGCCTGCTCAACGGCATGAGCCGCATCGGCTCGGCGATCGGCACCTTCCTCCTCCCCCTCAGCCTCGACCACATCGGCTTCTCCCCCACCATGCTGGCCCTGACCGTCGTGCTGGCGATCGGCCTCGCGGCGTCGGTGGCGTGGGCCCCGGAGACGAAGAACGTGGCTCTGGACTGACGGAGCCGCCGTCAGGCGGGCTGCCACAACTCGACGCGGTTGCCCTCCGGATCGGTCACCCATCCGAAACGGCCGACGCCCTCCATCTCCTGGGTCTCGCCGGCCACGTCGGCCCCCTTGGCGCGGAGTTGCGCGAGCATCGCGTCCAGGTCGGCGACGCGGAAGTTGAGCATGGTCTGCTGCGTGCGGGAGCCGAAGTAGCCGGTTCCGGAGTCGAAGGTCGCGAACACGGTCGGCCCGGTCCCCTGCTGCCACAGGCCGTGCTCATCGGCGTCCAGACCCAGGCAGTCCCGGTACCAGGCGTTCAGGGCCACCGGATCGGCGGCCCGCAGGAAGTAGCCGCCGATTCCAAGTACACGTTCCATGCGGTCATCCTGCCAGGCTGAGAGAGTGCCGGCCGAGGTGCTCGCTGTCGTCTGTTCGGCCGGCGTGGCCACCGTCACGCGTCTCGGCACCAAGGTGATCAAGGAAGGTACCGCTCCCCCGTTCCGGCTGAGCGGTCAGGACTCCGTCCGGGCGTTCGCGTTCAGGCGCAGGCGAGGGTGAAGGCGGTGCCGTCGTACGGGCCGGCGGGGTCCGTACGACCGTGCTCCACGACGGTTCAGGCGCGCGGGGGGCGGGTTGCCGTTTCCAGGTAGAAGGCGTCGATGCTCTGGACGGCCTGTTCGAATTCGGCGAGGTTGACGGGCTTGGTGACGTAGGCGTTGGCATGGCCCTGGTAGGCGCCGGTGACGTCGTCGGGGGCGGAGGAGGTGGTGAGGACGACG
Organism: Streptomyces sp. SID1328; assembly: GCF_009865595.1. Lineage (NCBI taxonomy): Bacteria > Bacillati > Actinomycetota > Actinomycetes > Kitasatosporales > Streptomycetaceae > Streptomyces > Streptomyces sp. SID1328. Next base: position 6,992 of record NZ_WWKH01000383.1, read on the forward strand.
ACGGGGATGGTCTGGAGCTCCTCGTCGGCCTTGAGGATCTGGAGCAGCTCGCGGCCGTTCATGCGGGGCATGTTGAGGTCGAGCACGATGAGGTCGGGGCGCACGCTGTCCGGGGCGCGCAGGTGCTCCAGCGCGGCGACTCCGTCGGTGACCTGGACCAGGTTCCGGGCACCGCGCTCGGACAGGGCCTCCTCTATGAGGAGGGCGTCTGCGACGTCGTCCTCGACGAGCAGGACGTCGAAGGGGCGGGTGGGGCTGGTCATCATCGGATGCTCCGTGGGTGCTTCATTGGAGTGGGTGAAGAGTCCCGGCCAGCGGCGCCGGGCGCCCTGGCGCGTCATGTCGCTGGCCTCGCCGAGCTGGGGGTAGCCGGCACCCGCGCGGGCGGCCTCCACGGCCGCCGCACGCTGGAGGCGTTCGGCGGCCCGCTGGAGATGCGTCAGTACGTGCAGCCGGGTCAGCGCGTGCATGGGATCGTCCGGCGAGGGAACACGGGCACTTGGCTCCGTGACCTCATGGACGATGCGCCGCGCGACCTCGTCGACCGCGGCGTCCGCGAGGGCGGTCAACTCCTGCGGGGCGGTCGGCACGACGAAGTTCTTGCCAGGCATGACCAGCAGCGTAAGCCCTCGGCATCACCCGCGACAACAACGGTTGTCATCGTCGCTTAAGGTATGCCTGCGCCGCTGTGATCGCGGCCGTCACCGCGGAGGAGAACAGAGGATGCCCGTCGTTGAGAAGCCGCCGCACGCGCGGGAGCTGTCCCGGTGGACGACTCGGCGCTGGCTTCGCCTCGGAGTCACCGTAGCGATGTCCGTCCTGGTGCTCCTGGGGGCGACCGGCGCCTGGGCGCTCGGGCGGACCGCGTCGATCAGCGACAACCTCGTGGACGTGAAGTCTCCCGCGCTGATGACCTCGATCCGGCTGGAGTCGGCGCTGCTCAACCAGGAGACCGGCATCCGGGGTTACGGACTCACCGGCACCCCGGATTTCCTGGGCCCGTACCGGCAGGGGCTCAGCCAGCAGAAGGTGTACACGAAGGAACTGTCGGGCCTCCTCCGGGGCAACCCCGCGCGCCTGCGCGACCTCAAGGTCGTGGAGGACCGTATCGAGACGTGGCAGGCGCAGATCGCGCGGCAGATCGCGGCCTCACCGACCGGCAAGCCCTCTCCTCTGGCCACCGAGAACGCGGACAAGGGCAGGACGGCCTTCGACGCCACGCGTGCCGCCATGGCCACCCAGCAGGAACGGCTGCGCGCCGACCGCGCGTCGGCCAGGGCGGACCTGCTCGCCACGATGCGCCTGCGGAACTGGATCTTCGCCGCCATCGCGGCGGTCATCGTGGCCCTCGCGGTGATCGTCTCCGAGGCGTTGCGCCGGGGTGTCACCGGGCCCTTGGAGCGGATCGGCGCGGACGCCCGGACCATCGCGGAAGGCGACTTCCGCCACCCGATCACCCCGACCGGCCCCGCCGACCTGCGGCAGTTGAGCGACGAGATCGAGTCCATGCGCATGCGGCTGCTCCAGGCGCTGGACTTCAGTGAGGAGGCCCGGCTGCGGCTGGACGAGCAGTCCGCCGACCTCAAGCGGTCCAACGCGGAACTGGAGCAGTTCGCGTACGTCGCCTCGCACGACCTCCAGGAACCGCTACGGAAGGTGTCCAGCTTCACGCAGTTGCTCCAGCGGCGGTACGGCGGTCAGCTCGACGAACGGGCGGACCAGTACATCGACTTCGCCGTCGACGGCGCGAACCGCATGCAGACCCTCATCAACGACCTGCTCGACTTCTCCCGCGTGGGCCGCGTCCACAACACCCAGCAGAGCGTCGACCTGAACACGGTGATGAAGCGAACCCTCACCGCGATCAGCGTCAGTATCGAGGAGTCGGGAGCGGTGATCACCCGTGACGAACTCCCCACCCTCGTCGCCGACTCCACGCAGATGGGCATGCTCTGGCAGAACCTGATCGGCAACGCCATCAAGTTCCGTCACCCCGGCGAGACCCCGGTCATCCACATCTCCGCCGAACAGGACGGCGACTTCTGGCGCTTCGCCGTCACCGACAACGGCATCGGCATCGCTCCCGAGTACGCCGAAAAGGTCTTCGTCATCTTCCAGCGCCTCCACACCAAGGACCGCTACCAGGGCAGCGGCATCGGCCTAGCGATGTGCAAGAAGATCGTCGAATTCCACGGCGGCACCATCGCGGTGGACCTCACCCACACCGAGGGCACCCGCATCGTCTTCACCTTGGCGAGCAGGCCGACGGAGCCCGGCGAGTCGGAGGACTTGATCGCACAGGCGGTGACGCGCTAGCGGGCGTCCTGTCGGTCAGGGGCCGTGCTCCTCCTCCTCCTTGGCCTCGTCAGAACCCCCGGCGCTCAGCCGCGCGGGCGCCCGAACTCCTCGTTGGCCCACACCCGGCCGCGTTCGGAGAGGTTGAGCCGGTCGCGGAGGTCGCGGAGGTGGCCCGCCCGTTGCCGGAACTGGTCAAGAGCCATCCGTGCCTCCCGCCGAACGGTCCCCTGCCGGAGGCCCCGTCAGGAGGCGGTGTTCGGTGGATTCGTAGCGGGCGCGTTCCCGGTCGGCGGTGGACTTGCCGGTGAGGACGGAGGTGAGCCAGCCGGCCAGGAAGCCGGCCGGGATGGAGGCGAGGGCCGGGGTGTTGTAGGGGAACCAGTCGAAGTCGGCCTCGGGGAAGGCGGAGAGGGGGGTGCCGGAGACGAGGGTGGTGCCCGGGGTGAGGGCGAGGACGGTGAGGGAGCCGACGATGAGGGTGGCGAGCAGGCCCGCGCGGGTGTAGCGGCGCCAGAAGAGGGTGAACAGGAGCGCGGGCGCGATCGCCGAGGCGCCGAGGGTGAAGGAGAGGGTCGCCAGCGGCTGGAGGCTGCGGTGCTGGGCGAGGGCGGCCACCAGGATGACGGGGATGCCGACCAGCAGGGCACACGAGCGGGCGAGGGCGAGTTCCCGCACCGGTGCCAGCGGGGCGCGGCGGGAGGCCGTCAGGTCATGGGCGAGCGCGTTCGCACAGGCCAGCGTCATGCTCGCCACGGACGCGAGCAGGGTCAGGAACACGGCGGTGGTGACGGTGGCGAAGAGCAGGCTCTCCGAGCGCGAGAGACCGCTGCCGAACGCGGCCCGCGCGCCCAGCAGATAGGCCGTCGTGCCGTGCGGATCGGCCCCGGTGATGCGCGCGTGCCCGAGAAGGGCGGTGGCCCCGGTGCAGATCAGGACGAGCATCAGGATGAACAGGGTGACCGAGGAGACCGCCCAGGACATGGCCCGCCGCACCTGGCGCGGCGTCCCGGCGGTGTACATGCGCATGGTGACGTGCGGCAGACACCCGGCGCCCAGCACGATCGCGCACTGGGTGCTCGCCAGATCGACCGCGGGATGCGGGCTGCTGGAGTACTGCAGCCCCCAGCGCAGGTACGCGGGGCCGGCCCCGCTCTCGCGCGCGGCGGTCCGGAACAGCGCCTCGGTGCTCCAGCCGAAGGTGTGCAGGATCAGCCCGCTGACGACGAGCCCGGAGGCGAGCAGCATCACCGTCTTGAAGATCTGCACGAGCGCCGTACCCCGCATGCCGCCCAGCGCCGCGTAACTGATCATGAGTATCCCGGCCCCGGCCACACAGCCGTTCTTCGCGGCGGGCTCGGTGAACCCCATGACATAGGCGAGGAGTTCACCCACCCCGGCGAGCTGGACGATCATCATCGGGACGAGCGCGAGCAGGGTGGCCGCGCAGGCCGCGACGCGGACGGACCGGGCCGGATGGCGGTGGCCGAGCACGTCGCCCATGGTGTACCGGCCGGTGTTGTGGAGCGGCTCGGCGAGCAGGAACATCAGCAGGAGCAGGGACAGTACGGCGCTGAGCGCGAGGACCACCCCGTCGTACCCGCACAGCGCGACGATGCCGCCGATGGTGAGCACGGTGGCGGCGGAGATGTAGTCCCCGGCGATGGCGAGCCCGTTGCGCAGGGGCGAGAGGGATTTGTAGCCGGTGTAGAACTCGGCCAGGTCGTCCGCGTCCGGACCGGTGAGGACGCAGAGCAGCAGGGTCAGCGCGACGACGGAGCAGAAGGCGGCCAGGGACCAGGACTGCGCGGGACCGCTGAACTCCGTCACCGGCCTCCTTCCCGGTGCACGGGCGCCGGGTAGGACTGGCGGGCGCGACGGGCCAGCGGGTCGACGAGTCGGTAGGCGGTGGCCTCGTAGAGCAGGACGGCCAGCCAGGTGACGGGGATCTGCACGAGGGCCAGGACGAGACCGGTGGGCAGTCCGCCCGGTCCTGGACGGGTCATCAGCCACGGAGCTTTGACGGTCAGCGTGAGGAAGACGGCGAAGTAGCCGAGCGCGGTGAGGGACGCCACGCGCCGCTGCCAGCGGTAGGCGCGGCGCAGCATGCGCAGGGTGCGGTGGGGACCGGAGCGAGGGCCCGGCGGCTCCGTCGGACCATGTCCCGTCGACCAACTGGGTGCGCGGCGATCGGAGGGTAACTCGGAGCTGTCGTAGGACACTTCGTGATCTCCTGGCGGGGACCGGGCCCGGAAAGAGACGGACCGTGCGGGATGACCATGACGCTATGTCGACATGTTCCCTGCCGGGGACCCTTCTAGGCCAGAGGGCACCCCCTGACCAGGCGGCGCCCTCCGCGTCCCCGTACATACCGCACGGCCACCCGGGCCCCGCTCGCCGGCTTTGCTTCCGCGGCGGACTGAGGGGGCGTGCTCCGCGCCTCAGCGATAGGTGAGCAACTGCCGCCTGTCACCGGTGAAATGGGCGTGCTCGTTGAAGGTCAGCAGGGTGGTGCCGGACGCCCCCACGGCGAGGGTGGTGACGGAGGCGTTGACGGCCACCCGGTTCAGGGCGACGACTCCCCCGTGGGGCAGCGGGAGCAGCGTTCCGCACAGTGCGGCGAGGACGCCGCCCGAGGTGACGACGACCGCGTCCCGCCCCCGGCCGAGCGTGGCGGACAGCTCGGCCAGTCCGGCGGTGGCCCGCCCGGCGAACGCGGCCCAGGTCTCGCCGTCGGCGTCGGTCGCGGCGGGGTCCCGCATCCAGGCCAACAGGGCGTGGTCGAGCAGGTCCTGCGTCGAGGAGGTCCGGCCGGACGCGGGGGCGTAGCGGGCGATCAGGTCGAGGTGGTCGTACTCGTTCCAGCGCGCGTCCTGATGGAGCGGGCGCTCGAATCCGGCCGCCTCCGCGAGGAGTTGAGCCGTGTCGCGCTGACGGGTCAGGGTGCCCGAGACGACGTACGGGTCCCGCAGGCCCCGGCGGGCGAGTTCCCGGCCGACGGCGGCCGCCTGGACGCGGCCGGGCTCGGAGAGGACGTCGTAGTCGTCCGCTCCCGCGGAGGCTTGGCCGTGACGGACGAGGCAGATCAGTGGCATGGCGGAACTCCCGCTCCCCTTCTGTCGATTCTCAGGTGCTACGCGGGGCGAACCGCTTCCTCACCTGCTCCAGAGCGCTCACGAGCAGGTCGACCAGGTCGGCGGTGGTGACGACCTCGTCGCCGGCGCCGATGGCCATCTCCTCCGCCATGGCCAGCCAGCCCCGGACGGCGAGCCGGTGCAGCGGCGTCGGGTCATGGACCCCCGCCGCGTCCAGCACCCGGTCGGTCAGGACGCGGCGGTTGCCCTCGAAGACCTCCAGCACGCGTTCGTCACCGCCGGCCGCGGCCCGCACCACGGCCACGTAGTTGTCCTTGCGCCGCCGCACGAAGGACACGAAGCCGTCGACGATCCCGCGCACCCGCTCCCCCGGCGTGCCTTCTTCCGGGGCCCTGGCGTGCAGCAGCAGCCGGTCCCCACCGGCCCGCACGACGGCCACGTAGTAGTCCCGCTTGGTCGGGAAGTAGTGGAAGAGCAGCCCGCGGGAGATGCCCGCCTCGGCGGCCACCTCGTCGATGGACATCTCGTGGATGGGGCGGGTGGTGAGCAGACGCAGCCCGATCCCGATGAGCTGCGCCCGGCGCTCTTCCGGCTTCAGCCGGGCACGGGCCGGTGCGGGCGGGACGGTCATGGTCGCCGACCCTAGCTTGTTGAGCATTGCTCGACAAGGCTCGATACCTCCGGCCTCTTGACGGCAGGCGCCCCGCCCCTAAACTGAAACACGATTCGAGATCGGATCTGCTCGCCGCAACAGAACGGAGCAAGCTGTGGCTCACTGTTTTGACGTCGACACCCGCGGACCCCTCGGAGGTGCTGCATGACGGCGCGGAAGGTGGTGTTCATCGGCGCGGCGGGTGAGATGTGCCGGGTGGCCATCGAGCGGTTCGCCAGGGCCGACGGGGACTGGGAGCTGGTCCTGTGCGACATCCGGCCCGACCTGCTGAACCCCCTGCTCGCGCGGCTGCCGCGTGGCCGGGCCACGGCCCGGCGGCTGGACCTGTACGACCGTGCCGGCCTGCTGGACGTGGTCGACGGCGCCGCCCTCGTCGTTCTCGGCGCGGGCCCGTACATCCGCACCTCGGAGCCGGTGATCTCGGCCTGCCTGGAGGCGGGGGTACCGTATCTCGACTTCGACGACGACGTGGAGAGCACCCAGCACGCCCTCTCCCTGGCCGACCGGGCGCACGAGGCGGGCATCCCGGTCTACGTCGGCTGCGGCGCCTCCCCCGGCATGAGCAACGTCCTCGTGGTGGACGCCGCGAGCGAACTCGACACGGTCGAGAACATCGACCTGGCCTGGCTGGTGGGCGACGAACGCCCCGAGGTGGGCCGGGCCGTCCTCGAACACCTCATGCACATCGCGGCCGGCGACTGCCTGACCTGGGAGAACGGCGCTCCCGTCGTCCACGAGTCGTACGTGGAGACCACCACTGTCCCCATGGGCGGCGGCGTCGGCGAGATCCTGCTGTACGAGACCGCCCACCCGGAGCCGGTCACCCTCCCCCGCCGCTATCCCGAGGCCCGGCGCATCCGCTGCGTCGGCGGTCTCGACCCCGCCCCCTTCAACGGCCTCGCACGCGGTCTCGGACTGGCCGTCCAGCGCGGGAAGATCACCGTCGAGCAGGCCGTCGACTTCATCCAGGCCGTCCTCCACAACCGCGTCGACGACGCCACCGCTCTCCGGCACGCTCTGCGCGGCATGACCGGTCAGGTCCGCCGGGGCGAGAGCGGTGCGGGGACGCTGTCCAGGTTCCTGCTGGCCTCCGCGCTGCGCCGCACGTATCCCTGGCGCGGCGGTCTTCTGGCCCGCGTCACCGGCACCCGGAACGGGCGTCCGGCCGTCGCCGTCCGCCGCACGGTGGTCAGCGGCCCCGGCTCCTACCTGGCCAGCAGCATGGGCAGCCTGACCGGCACCGCCTGCGCGGCGTTCATGGTCCTGGCGCTGGACGAGGCCGGCAAGCGATCGGGCGCCTTCGCTCCCGAGGACTGGGCCGACCCGGAGGCGTTCTACACCGCCCTCGAACGCGTCGGCACTCCGCGCCACGAGATAGTCGAGGCACTCGTCTAGGGCCCTCTTCCGGATCCTGCCGACCCGAGCCAACCTGATCCGGAAGAAAGGCCCTGGCAGCCGCATCGCCCCCCTCAGGAGCCGCCCCCGTGAGCCGTGCAGTATTCGAGATCCCCCGCACGACGTGTCCGTTCCCCCGACAGGCCGTCGTCCGAGGTGCCGACGGCGTCCCGCGCTACGCCGGCCTCCCCGCGAACCTGCTCGATGTGCTGCGGGCGCACGCCGAGCAGCGGCCCGGCACCGAGGCGGTGGTCGAGCTGGGCGGGGAGCGCCTGACCTACGCCCGGCTGTGGGAGCGCGCCTCACGGGTGGCCGGAGGGCTGCGAGCGGCGGGGGTGGAGCGCGGCGACCGGGTGGCGGTGCGGTATCCGGCGGGCGTGGACTGGGTGTTGGCCTTCTGGGGCACCCTGCTCGCCGGGGGCATCGCGGTGGCGGTCAACACGCGGTCCGCCCCGCCGGAGGTCGAGTTCGTCCTCACCGACTCCGGTGCGCGCGCCGACCTGGCGCCCGGCACTCCGCTCCCCGACGGCGACCCGTACGTGGCGACGGACCTGGGTGCCGACGACATGGCCGCGCTCTTCTACACCTCGGGCACGACCGGCCACCCCAAGGGCGTCCCCACCACGCACGCCGCCTTCCTCACCAACGCCGAGACCATGGTCCGCTGCCTCGGGCTGCCGAAGGACACCGGACCGGCGCTGCGCACGCTGATCTCCGCACCCCTGTTCCACGTCACGGCCTGCAACTCGCAGCTCCTGGTGGCCACTTACGCCGGCGGCACCTCGGTGATCATGCCCGCGCCCGACCTGCCGAGCATGGCGCGGGCGCTGGCGGCGGAGCGGATCACCTTCCTGGTGACGGTGCCCGCCGTGTACGCGCTGCTCCTGCGGCACCCGGCCTTCGCGGACGCCGACGTCTCCGGCGTCCGCACGGTCGCCTACGGCGGCGCCCCGATCGCCCCGGCGCTGGTCCGGTCCCTGAGGGCGGCGTTCCCCACGGCGTCACTGATGAACGGGTACGGCATGACGGAGACGGCCTCGCTGATCACGGTTCTGCCGGACCGGGACGCGGTGGAGCACGCCGATTCCGTCGGGTACGCGGTGCCCGCGGTCGACCTGGGCGTCCTGCCGATCGGGGGCGACCTCGGTGAACTGGTGGTCCGGGGCGCCAACGTGACCACCGGATACTGGAACAGGCCGCGGGCCACGGCGGAGGCTTTCGTGGACGGCTGGCTGCGTACCGGCGACATCGTCCGGGTGGACCCGGCCGGGCGGGTGCACATCGTCGACCGGGCCAAGGACATCATCAACCGGGGCGGGGAGAACGTCTCCAGCGTGGAGGTGGAGGCGGTGCTGCTCTCGGCGCCTGGGGTCATGGACGCGGCGGTCCTGGGCGTGCCCGACGACGTGATGGGCGAGAAGGTCGGGGCCGTCCTGCACGGTGACGGGATCGACCTGCCGGCCGTGCTCGCGCACTGCCGTGAGCGGCTCGCCGACTTCAAGGTCCCGCAGTACGTCACCATGGCCGGCGAGCCGCTGCCGCGCAACGCCGGGGGCAAACTGCTGAAGAAGCAGCTCCGCGAGCGGGTCGCGTGGGGCGACCCGCTGCGCTGACAGCCGGGCTACGCCTCTGCGGGGGCGTAGGTCCGGAAGTACGCGGTGAGCATGCGGCGCCCCTCGTCGATCGTCACGTCGTCGCCGTCCGGGGAGCGCCGGAACGCGATGTCGAAGAACCGGTTGGCCACCTCGAAGGCGATCTGCGCGACGTGGCGCGGGGTGTCGGCAGCGATGAGGTTCCGCTCGACCAGGACGAGCCAGAGCCGCTCCGCCTGGGCCTCGTCGAAGCCGCGGACCAGGGCGTCCAGCGTCTCGTTGCGCCCCGCGAACCACAGCTCGGTGCAGCTCCTGTGGCCGCGGAAGTAGGCGAGTACCACGTCGATGAGGGCGTCCGCGATGCCTTCGAGCGTGCACGGCTCAGGGTCTTCCAGCACACCGTTCACCATGGCGTCGAGCTGCTGCACGTGGTGCTGGAGCAGCTCGGCGTCGACCTGATGCCGGTCCGGGAAGTAGTGGTACATCGACGCGGTCGGAATACCCGCCCGCTCCCCGATCGCCTTGAGCGTGGCCGCCTCGTACCCCTGCTCCGCGAGCAGCGCCTCCGCCGCGTCGAGGATGGCACGCCTGCGCTCCACACCGCGCCGCTGGACCACGGGCGGGCGGGTGGAAGTCGTCGAATCCTTGTCGAACACGATTCGAGATCATATCAGCGGAGCCGGTGGCGGTTGAGGTTGACAGCGCATGACCGACTCGTAGACTCGAATGCAATTCGAGTTTCAGTGCGCCGCCACCATGCGATCCCGGGCGGGCGGCCCGCCGCAGTCCGGCAGTCGGCACGACCCAGTCCGCCACGACGGCGGCGAGGAGACAGCATGACCGAGAAGACCCACAGCTCGCCGCCGGCCGCCGACGTCGATGTGCTGATCGTCGGTGCCGGGATCTCCGGTATCGGTGCGGCCGGCCATCTGGCGTCCCGGCGCCCTGGCACGACGTTCACGATCCTGGAGGCACGGGAGTCGATCGGCGGTACCTGGGACCTGTTCCGGTATCCCGGCATCCGGTCGGACTCGGACATGTCGACCTTCGGGTTCGGCTTCAGACCGTGGACCCACCGCAAGGCCATCGCCGACGGCCACCTCATCCTCGACTACCTCCAGCAGACCGTCGCCGACAAGCGGCTCGCCCGGCACATCCGGTTCGGGCACCGGGTGGCCGGCGCGGAGTTCTCCACGGCCGAGCGTCGCTGGACGGTCACCGCCGAACGGACGGACACCGGGGAACAGTCGACGTTCACCGCCCGCTTCCTGCTCCTCGGCACCGGCTACTACGACCACGGGGAAGGGTTCACCCCGGAGTTCGCCGGAGTCGAGGACTTCCGCGGCCGCGTGGTCCATCCGCAGCACTGGCCCGACGACCTCGATTACACCGGCAAGCAGGTGCTGGTGATCGGCAGCGGCGCCACGGCGGTCACGCTGATCCCGGCCATGGCGGGCCGGGCGGGGCACGTGACGATGCTCCAGCGGTCTCCGGGGTACATCTTCTCGCTGCCGTCCGAGGACGTGGTCGCCGGCGTGCTGCGCAAGGTGCTCGGCCCGCGGCGGGCGCACAAGCTCGTCCGGCGCAAGAACATCTGGCTGACCCGGAGCATGTACAAGCTGTGCAGGCGGGCCCCGAAGCTGGCGCGCAGGCTGCTCATCGCCCGGGTACGGCGGGAACTCCCCCGGCACTTCGACGTCGACACGCACTTCACCCCCAGCTACGCACCCTGGGACCAGCGGCTCTGCGTGGTGCCCGACGGCGACCTGTTCAAGGCGCTGTCGAGCGGCCGGGCCTCGGTCGTCACCGAGCGGATCGCCCGGTTCACCGAGGCGGGCATCCTGCTGGAGTCGGGCCGGGAACTGACCGCCGACGTCATCGTCACAGCGACCGGGCTCAACATGTCGCCCTTCGGCAAGATGCGGCTCCAGGTGGACGGGCTCCCGGTCGACCTGTCCGACACCACCGCCTACAAGGCGATGATGCTGTCCGGCGTCCCCAACCTGGTCTTCGCCCTCGGCTACACCAACCTCTCCTGGACCCTCAAGGTGGACCTGGTCTGGGAGCACTTCTGCCGCCTGCTCGACCACATGGACTCCCACGGCTACGACACCGTCACGCCCGTGCTGCACGACCCGGCGATGAAGCGGGTTCCGTTCATGAACCTGTCCGCCGGATACGTCGAGCGCGGGATCGGGGCCTTCCCCAGGGCCGGGACGCGCGGCCCGTGGACGGTGGAGATGGCGTACGAGAAGGACGTGGAGCGGCTGCGCGACGGGCCGGTGGCGGACGCGGCCCTGCACTTCAGCGGAGCGAGGCACGGCCGGTGAGCCGCCAGGTCACCTTCCCCAGCCACGGCGTCACCTGCGGCGCCACGCACCTCCCGGCCCGGAGCGATGCCCTGACCGGCCCGGCCGGCCGGCCGTGCGTGGTCATGGCCCACGGCTTCGGCGGCACCCGCGACAGCGGTCTGACGGGTTACGCGGAGGGCTTCGCCGACGCCGGGATGGACGTGTTCCTGTTCGACTACCGGGGCTTCGGCGACTCCGGCGGCACGCCCCGGCAGGACGTGTCGGTACGACGGCAGCGGCAGGACTACCACGCGGCCCTCGCCGCCGCCCGGCACCTGCCCGGTGTGGACCCGGACCGGATCGTCCTGTGGGGCACGTCGTACGCGGGCGGCCATGTCGTCGCCGTCGCCGCACGGGACGGCCGCGTCGCGGCGGCGGTCGCGCTGACGCCCGCCACGGACGGGCTCGCCACCCTGGCGCACGTCGTCCGTCTGGCGGGGGTGGGCCGGTTGCTGGAGCTGGCCGGGCACGGCCTGCGCGACGCGGCGCGGGCCCTCACCGGGCAGCGGCCGCACCACCTGCCCGTCGTCGGGCCGCCAGGCGCTACGGCGATGATGACCACCCCGGACATCGAGCGGATCAGCGCCGTCATGGCCGGTCCGACCTGGCGCAACGAGGTCTGCGCCCGTGCCGCGCTGAAAGTCGGCGCCAACCGGCCGGTCGTCCACGCCGGACGGCTGGCCT
>NZ_WWKH01000384.1:0-12090 GCF_009865595.1 Streptomyces sp. SID1328
GCAACGACCTCCAGGCACTCGGCCTGTACGAGGCCGCCCGCGAACTGGGGCTGCGCGTACCGGAGGACGTGAGCGTCGTCGGCTTCGACGACCTGCCCGTCGCCCGCTGGGTGGGCCCGCCGCTGACCACCGTGCGCCAGCCGCTGACCGAGATGGCCGAGGCGGCGGCGCGGCTGGTGCTGGAGCTGGGGCGCGGGGAGCGGGAGCGGACGGCCACCCGGCTGGAGCTGGCGACCAGCCTGGTGGTGCGGTCGAGCACGGCGGCACCGGCTGCGTAAGGGCTCCGAAACTTTCGAAGGGGCTAGGCCGGGTGTCCGATCAGCATGGTCGGGGCGCCCGCCACGCGGGTCATGAACACGGTCGCGGCGTGGGGACCCTGCGGCTTGACCTTCCGGCGCAGCTCCTCCGGCTCGACCGCCGAGCCGCGCTTCTTCACGGTCAGGTTGCCGACCCCGCGCTCCCGCAGCAGCGTCTTCAGCTTCTTGACGTTGAACGGCATCCGGTCGGTGATCTCGTAGGCGGTGGCGTACGGGGTCGGGCGGAGTTCGTCGGCGGTGATGTAGGCGATCGTCTCGTCCAGCAGGCCGCCGTCCAGCTCCTCGGCGGCCTCCGCGACCAGATGGGCCCGGATCACCGCGCCGTCCGGCTCGTACAGGTACCGGCCGGGCGTGCGCACCGCCGGGTCGGGCAGGCCCCGGCCCTCAAGGGTGCGCGGGCCGGGGAGGAGGGTGGCGCGGACACCGCCCGGCGCTCCGGTGCCGAACCAGAGCACGGCCTCCTTCACGTCACCGCCGTCCGAGATCCACTCCGCCTCGGCCTCGGCGGGCACCGCCTCGTGCGGGATGCCGGGCGCGATCTTCAGGGCGGCGCGGGGTGCGGCGAGCGCGGTGGCCACGGCCCAGGACAGGGGCGGCGAGTAAGCCTCCGGGTCGAAGATCCGGCCGCGTCCGCCGCGCCGGGCGGGGTCCACGAACACCGCGTCGTATCCGGCGGTGTCCACCTCGGTGACGTCGGCCTCGCGCACCTCGACCAGGTCGGCAAGTCCCAGCACCTCGGCGTTGGCCCGCGCGACGGCCGCGGTCAGCGGGTCCCGGTCCACCGCGAGCACCCGGATGCCCGCGCGGGCCAGGGCGAGCGCGTCGCCGCCGATCCCGCAGCACAGGTCGGCCACCGAGGTGACCTCGAGCGCCCGCATCCGTTCCGCGCGGTACGCGGCCACGCTCGCCCGCGTGGACTGCTCGACCCCGTTGGGCGTGAAGAACATCCGCCGCGCGTCCTCCGCGCCGAACTTGGCCTCCGCCCGCTGGCGCAGCCTGGCCTGGCCGAGGGCGGCGGACACCAGCCCGGCCGGGTGGGTGCGGCGCAGCCGGGTGGCCACGGCGAGTTCGTCGGCCGGCGCGGTGCCGTGCACCTCGTCGAGGAGGGCCCGGCCCTCGTCGGTGCGCAGCGCGTGGAATCCCTGGAGGGCGGAGAGCTGGTCGTTCACCGGCTCATTGTGGGCCAGTCGGTGGACCGTACGCCTCCGGCGGCGGTGTCGGGCCGGGATCGGGGCGTGGTCCTGCCAAGATCCGGCACCATGCGACATGTAGGACAAAATGACAAATTTCGGTCCAGTCCCCGCTCCCTGACCGTGCGTTGCTCCGTCGCCGTGCTGGCCGCGGCCGCCGTGCTCACCGGATGCTCGGAGCCCGGCTCCTCCGGCACCGCGCCGGCCGGGCAGGGTGGGCCCGCCAAGGCCCCCGACGCCGCCTCAGCCCGCCTCGCGGAGCAGCGGCGCATGGTGGCCGCGGCCCGCAAGTGGCGGCTCGACCAGGTGCCGCTCACGGCCCCGGCCCCGCCGAAGATCAAGCCGAGGATCACCGCGCGCGCGGGCTTCGAGGTGGACCACCAGGAGGACGAGAACCTCCCCCCGGTCTTCACCACCGTCCCCACCGACAAGAAGATCGTCTTCCTCACCATCGACGACGGCGCCGAGAAGGACCCCCGGTTCCTCTCGATGATGCGTGAGCTGAAGGTCCCGTACACCGCCTTCCTCAGCGACTACCTGGTGAAGGACGACTACGGCTACTTCCGCAAGAGCCAGGCGTACGGCAACACGCTCGACAACCACACCCTGACGCACCCGTATCTGCCCGGTCTCTCCTACGAGCAGCAGCGGCAGGAGATCTGCGGCATGCAGGACGTCATGGAGAAGCAGTACGGCAGGCGCCCCGAGGTGCTGCGCCCGCCCTACGGCGACTACAACCAGGACACCCTGCGTGCGGCCAAGTCCTGCGGCATCAAGTACGCGCCGATCTGGAACGAGGAGGTCTTCGTCGACCACTGGGAGTACCGCGAGGACGACAGGCGACTGCGCAAGGGTGACATCGTCCTCACCCACTTCCGGGGCCCCGACGAGTGGAACGGCACGATGGTCGACGACATGCGCCGCTTCCTCAACAAGGTCACCCGCGAGGGATACGCCGTGGCACGCCTGGAGGACTACCTGTGAGGCGCCGGGCGCGGCCGGCCCGCCGTGCGGCACGGGCCGTGGCGCTCGCCTCGGCGGCACTGCTGCTCACCGGGTGCGCCCAGTCGGTCGACCCCATCGAACGCCTCGGCAAGAAGGCCGCGCAGGGCGTTCGCCGCTCGGCCCCGGCGTCCGAACTCGTCTACCGCCACTGGGGCCTCACCGCGCCCCTGGCCGCCCCGCCCCGCCATGTGACCCGCCCCCTCACCATGCGCGCGGGGACCCGTGCGGTGGACCACGTGGCCACGGCCGACCGGGTCGTCTTCCTGACCTACGACCGGGGGGCCGTACGGGACCGGAGGCTGGCCGCCCTGGTCGGCGAACTCCGGCTGCCGGTCACGGTCTTCACCCGCGCCGGCGCCGTCGTCCGCTGGCGCGTCCGGACCACTCGGCACGGCCTCGTCTACACGCGCACCCCCGGACACCTGACCGCCGGCGACATCATCCGTCTGACCCCGGACCGCAGGGGCACCCTGGCCGAGCGCACGGTGCGAGTGCTGAAGGAGGCGCAGAGCAGGGGCCTGACGCCGGGAAAGCTGGAGGACTACCTCCAGGGCATCGTGGGGGCGCGCGTCCCGACAGCACGGTGGAGGTGACTCCAAGAGCCGACGTGCGCCGACGCGCCGCACGGCAATTGGCACTCCGCTTGACCGAGTGCTAACCGCGGTCATAGTCTCGGCACTGGCACTCGGCACACGAGAGTGCCAACAAAGCGACGGGCAGGTCCGGCACCCGCGACGACGGATCGACCTGGTCGCCACCTCAGACAGTCAACCCCGTGAATTCTCAGAAGGGGGAGGTCGGATCGTGACGACCGCCAGCTCCAAGGTTGCCATCAAGCCGCTCGAGG
This sequence comes from Streptomyces sp. SID1328, assembly GCF_009865595.1. Lineage (NCBI taxonomy): Bacteria > Bacillati > Actinomycetota > Actinomycetes > Kitasatosporales > Streptomycetaceae > Streptomyces > Streptomyces sp. SID1328. Next base: position 3,360 of record NZ_WWKH01000384.1, read on the forward strand.
ACCGCATCGTGGTCCAGCCGCTGGACGCCGAGCAGACCACGGCCTCTGGCCTGGTCATCCCGGACACCGCGAAGGAGAAGCCCCAGGAGGGCGCCGTCCTCGCCGTCGGTCCGGGCCGCTTCGAGAACGGCGAGCGCCTGCCGCTCGACGTCAAGGTCGGCGACATCGTGCTGTACAGCAAGTACGGCGGCACCGAGGTGAAGTACAACGGCGACGAGTACCTCGTCCTCTCGGCCCGCGACGTTCTCGCGATCATCGAGAAGTAGTTCACCCCGAAGCATCGGCTTCACCACTGCGCCCCTGGTTCCCGCGACCGTTAAGAAGCCGGGCGGCCGGGGGCGCAGGCACATCCACCCAGATTTTCCGAGAGGGCTCCCGCTGTCATGGCGAAGACACTGAAGTTCGACGAGGACGCCCGTCGCGCCCTTGAGCGCGGCGTCAACAAGCTGGCCGACACGGTGAAGGTGACGATCGGCCCCCGCGGCCGCAACGTCGTCATCGACAAGAAGTTCGGCGCGCCGACCATCACCAACGACGGTGTCACCATCGCCCGTGAGGTCGAGATCGAGGACCCGTTCGAGAACCTCGGCGCCCAGCTCGTGAAGGAGGTGGCGACCAAGACCAACGACATCGCGGGTGACGGCACCACCACCGCCACCGTGCTCGCCCAGGCCCTGGTCCGCGAGGGCCTGAAGAACGTCGCCGCCGGCGCGTCCCCCGCCGCCCTGAAGAAGGGCATCGACGCCGCCGTCAAGGCCATCTCCGAGGACCTGCTCGCCTCCGCGCGCCCGATCGACGAGAAGTCCGACATCGCCGCCGTCGCCGCGCTGTCCGCCCAGGACCAGCAGGTCGGCGAGCTGATCGCCGAGGCCATGGACAAGGTCGGCAAGGACGGTGTCATCACCGTCGAGGAGTCCAACACCTTCGGTCTGGAGCTGGACTTCACCGAGGGCATGGCCTTCGACAAGGGCTACCTGTCCCCGTACTTCGTCACCGACCAGGAGCGTATGGAGGCCGTCCTCGACGACCCGTACATCCTGATCAACCAGGGCAAGATCTCCTCGATCACCGAGCTGCTCCCGCTGCTCGAGAAGATCATCCAGACCAACGCCTCGAAGCCGCTGCTGATCATCGCCGAGGACGTCGAGGGCGAGGCCCTGTCGACCCTGGTGGTCAACAAGATCCGCGGCACCTTCAACGCCGTCGCGGTGAAGGCCCCCGGCTTCGGCGACCGCCGCAAGGCGATGCTGCAGGACATGGCCGTCCTCACCGGCGCCACCGTCATCTCCGAGGAGGTCGGCCTCAAGCTCGACCAGGCCGACCTGGACGTGCTCGGTACCGCCCGCCGCGTGACCGTCACCAAGGACGACACCACGATCGTCGACGGCGGCGGCAACTCCGCCGACGTGCAGGGCCGCATCGCGCAGATCAAGGCCGAGATCGAGAACACCGACTCCGACTGGGACCGCGAGAAGCTCCAGGAGCGTCTCGCCAAGCTGGCCGGCGGCGTGTGCGTGATCAAGGTCGGCGCCGCCACCGAGGTGGAGCTGAAGGAGAAGAAGCACCGTCTGGAGGACGCCATCTCCGCGACCCGTGCCGCGGTCGAGGAGGGCATCGTCTCCGGTGGTGGCTCCGCGCTGGTCCACTCCGCGAAGGTCCTCCAGGACGGTCTCGGCAAGACCGGCGACGAGGCCACCGGCGTGAGCGTCGTCCGCAACGCGGTCGTCGAGCCGCTGCGCTGGATCGGCGAGAACGCCGGCCAGGAGGGCTACGTCATCGTCTCCAAGGTCAAGGACATGGAGAAGGGCCAGGGCTACAACGCGGCCACCGGCGAGTACGGCGACCTGGTCAAGGCCGGCGTCATCGACCCGGTCAAGGTCACCCGCTCCGCCCTGGAGAACGCCGCCTCCATCGCCTCCCTCCTCCTCACGACCGAGACCCTGGTCGTCGAGAAGAAGGAAGAGGAAGAGGCCGGCGCGGGCCACGGCCACGGCCACGGCCACTCGCACTAAGGCAACAGCCCGTCAGGGCAGCCGACTTCGCCCCGCCAGGTCCTCCTGGCGGGGCGAAGTGCTGTCTGCGGCTCCGCCCGTTGGGTCCGCACTGCTGGACCTTTGCTGCAGCTTTGCCTCGCTCACATCCGCGAAGGAATGGCGGTGATTAGGGTCGAACCTCCGTGCAGTCGGTGGAGGGGAAGCGCGCAAGTCATGGGCGAGAGCGACGAGATACTCGACATAAAGATCGCTGACATCAAGGCGACAGCACCTCGCTTTCACCACGAGAGCATTGCTCTCGCACACGCTCTGGCCAAGCTGAAGCACGGGCTGGGCGCGGCCGGGAAGCCCTGGGGCGATGACGAGCAGGGCGAGAAGTTCCACAAGGCGTACGGGCCGCATGTCAAGCAGATCGAGCACGCCACCAGGATCCTCGTCGAGGGACTGGCCAGCATCCACGAGGCCATGGCGGACATGGCCGATGGCCACATCGACAACGAAGAGCTGATCCGGAGCATGTTCAGCCGCATCCGGACCGGACACGACGCCCGGGGCGGCCACCGTTGAGCCTCGCGGACAAGGCCCGCGAGGTCGTCCAGGACATGACCGGCATGTGGTGGCCGGACGCCGATGAGGACGGGTTGCGGGATGCCGCGAAGGCGTGGCGGTCCTTCGCCGACGATGTCGACGACGTCACCTCGGCCCTCAACAAGGCCGCCGGCTCCCTGATCGAGAACAACAAGGGCGAGGCCATCTCCGCCGTCGCCGACCCGTTCTGGCGCCGCTACTACCACGACGGCCACGGCTGGCTGAAGGATCTAGCGGATGCCGCCCGCGCCATGGCCAAGGCGTTGGACGCGTACGCGGGCGTGGTGCACGGGGCTGAGAAGAAGCTCGAACACGAACTGGAAATCGTCGGCGCGACCCTCGTTGCCGGTACCGCTCTGGCCGTGTTCACCGCCGGTATGTCGGAGGCCGCGGCGGTGGCAGCGGCGGCAACGGTCGCCGAAGTGGCCGCCGGACTGGGCGTCGTGGTGACGGAGGAGATCGCCGCCATCGCGGGTACCACCCTTGCCACCGCGGCTTTCGGCGGCGTCGAGTCCGTCACCGTCGATCTGGCCGTCACGCAGCCTGCCTCCATAGCCCTCGGTGAGCAGAAGGACGGGTTCGACCTCGACGAGGTCCGTCAGTCCGCCGCGTATGGCGCGCTTTTGGGCGGTGGACTCGGCGGCGCCGGAGCAACGGCGCGTGCCGCCCGCGACGCGGGTGGCTTCACCGAGCTCCTCGGTGGCGTACGGATACCCTCTCCAGGCCCCGAGCCCGCCCTGGCCGGCGGCGCGAGCCCAACCCTCGACGAGCTCGGCCTGCTCATCAAGGGAGACGGAGATCCCAACGCCTGGCCCCGCAGCAAACGCAGAGGCCGGATCAACCCTCGGTACCGGGCAGACGTTGCGGGTGACGAGGGGAAGAACGGATCCCACACCCTGGGCAAGCACGTGAACGTGACCACCCAGGATCTACGCGCGCGACTCCGGGCGGATCCGGGAAGAAACGTCGTCTCACGGTATGTCGACGAAGCGTCGGCCCAGAAGTTCACCGATGCCGTGCTCCAGAAGCACCAGAAGGAAATCGAAGCCTGGTTGTCATCTCCCAGGCGAAGCCCCAAGAAGGACTTCGGCCTCGACCTCGGCGAGCCCACTGGTCTCAGCCTGACGCGGGGCAACTTCCGGAACGGGTTGCCGCCAGAATGGGTGACTGGCGCCACGGTGGTCCTGAAACGTGACCCGACGGCCGACACGGGCTACCGAGTTCTCACGTCCTATCCCGCAGCCTTCTAGAGCCAGACAGGTCCGACAACCATGACACCCGTGGGTGACCGCTTTTACGAACTACGTCAGCTTCTGCGCGCTTACGAGGCGACGGGCCACGCTTTCGACGACACGCTGGAGGTGCCGGGTGGCGCCCTGAGCGCCTATCTACGCATCGCGGCCCACCTTCCCGAGCGTGCGGCCGAAGCGGTGAGGGAGATCGATGACCTGCTTGCGGTCGGCCTCTTCAGCGACGAGATCGCGGAAGACGTGGACCTGCTCCCGCACATCGATCCGCCCCGAGGCGTCGGAGTCGAGGACTGCCTGCGTGTCGTACGACAACACCTGGAACTTTTCCTCGCCGCCCCACCGGCTCCGCGGCCCACGATCCGGCCGAAGACCTCGTGGGAGTGGCGTGCGCGATTCCCGGCGGTTGCCCACCTTCTCGGAGCGTACTTCTACCAGGGCAGCTTGGAGGTCGAGTACCAGTCACACGCGGAGGCCATGGACGACTTCCTCTCGGCCGAACTACGCGAGGACCTGGAGAAGACCGCATCGGAGATCGGGGAATTGCTGTCCCTGAACGCGGGAGAGGAGGATCTCAGCGATGCGACCTCAGCACTCGGTCTCCGGGAGCCCCCTCCGGACGCCGTAGCCCTGCGTCAGTGGCTCACCGACATACAGGGCCTCATCCTGTACCGCTTGCGCACGCAACCCTGACCGGAGTGCAAGGGCCGGGCGGAGTCCGGCTGCGCGAAGGCCATGCCCGCAGCCGAACACCACTCCCCACTCGCCACTGGCGGAAACCGACATGGACGTGGACCCCCTCAAGCCGCCCCCTCAGCGGGGACCGTACTTGCGTCCCGTGCGCGCGCTGATTCCGCCCAGGAGGCCGCGGGGGGCCACCTTCGCCAGGCCCATGAGGGCCTTGTAGCGGGGGTCGGGGATGGAGACGGTCTTGCTGCGGGCGAGGTCGGCCAGAGCGGCCGCGACCAGCTTGTCGGCGTCCAGCCACATCCAGCCGGGGATGTTGTCCGTGCCCATGCCGGCCCGCTCGTGGAACTCGGTGCGGACGAAGCCGGGGCAGAGGGCCATCAGCCGGACCCCGCTGCCCGCGAGGTCCTTCGCCGCGCCCTGGGTGAACTGCACGACCCACGCCTTCGAGGCGCCGTACGTACCGCGCGGGATGAAGGCCGCCACCGAGGCGACGTTCACCACCCCGCCGCGCCCGCGCTCCCGCATCGCCTCCGCGGCCGCCGAGGTCAGCCGGAGCACCGCCTCGCAGTGGACCTTGAGCATGCGCAGCTCGTCGGCCATGGAGACGTCGAGATAGCGGCCCTTGTTGCCGAACCCGGCGTTGTTGACCAGCAGGTCGATCGGGTGCCGCCGGTCACCGAGCCGCTCGGCCACCGTCTCGATGCCCTTGTCCTCGGCGAGGTCGGCGGTCAGCACCTCCGCCTCGATGCCGTGCCGGTCGTGCAACTCGGTCGCCTGCTCGCGCAGCCGCGCCGTGTCGCGCGCCACCAGCACCAGGTCGTGCCCGTCCGCCGCCAGCCGCCGTGCGAACGCGGCGCCGATGCCCGCGGTCGATCCCGTAATCAGAGCCGTTGTCATGGCCCAAGACTAGTGACCCGCGCCGACGGCTCCCGGCCTGTGGTGACGGCCGCTCAGCGTGCCTGGTCGGCCAGGTACTTGTGGACCTGGGCGAGGGCCTCGCCGTGCAGCGCGTCGCCCGCCGCGAGCAGCGAGGGCAGCAGCTCCCGCTCGGTGGTCACCGCGCGGAACTGCGTCGCCGCCGTCACCCCGTGGTCCGGCCGGTGCACGATCTCCACCGCGTCCCCCGCCCGTATCTCACCCGGCTCGATCACCCGCAGATAAGCCCCCGTGACGGCCTTCCGGGTGAACCTCTTCACCCAGCCCGGCTCGGCCATGTGGCCCTGGAACGTACGGCACGGAATCCGCCCCGACGTCACCTCCAGCACCACCCCGGACCCGATCCGCCAGCGCTCCCCGATCAGCGCCCCGGAGACGTCCAGCCCCTCGGTGGTCAGGTTCTCCCCGAAGAATCCGTTGGACAGGGACCGGCCCAGCTCGCGCTCCCAGTCGTCCAGGTCCTCGCGCGCGAAGGCGTACACGGCCTGGTCGTTCCCGCCGTGATGGCGCAGCTCGCACACCGCGTCCCCGGCCAGCCCGCTGCCGCCGACCCCCTTCGGCCCCGGCGCCGCCACCCGCACCGGACCCTCGACGGGCCGCTTGTCGATGCCCGTCACCCCCTCGGCCTGATCGGTGTACGGCACGGCGCGGGGTCGCCCCAGGTTGACGGAGAGAAGCTTCATGCGCGCACGGTACGTGACCACCGCCCAAAGCGTCGACGCGATATCAGGAGCCGATCCCAAGCACCGCTTATGCTCGAAGGGTGATCGAGGCCCGCCATCTCCGCGTCCTGCGTGCCGTCGCCGCCAGTGGTTCCTTCTCGGCGGCGGGGCGCGAACTGGGCTGCACCCAGCCCGCCGTCAGCCAGCAGATGAAGGCGCTGGAAGCCTCCGTCGGCACCCCGCTGCTGGTCCGGGGCGGCCGGGAGATGCGGCTGACCCAGGCCGGAGAAGCCCTGGTCAGGCACGCCTCCGGCATCCTCGCCGGGCTCACCGCCGCCGAGGAGGAGGTCGCCGCCATCGCCGGCCTGCGCGCGGGCCGGGTCCGGCTGGTCTCCTTCCCCAGCGGCACCTCCACCCTGGTACCCACCGCCCTCGCCGCCCTGCGCGCCGCCCACCCCGGCACCCGCGTCTCCCTGGAGGAGGCCGAGCCGCCGAGGTCGGTCGAGCTGCTGCGCGAGGGCGACTGCGACGTGGCCCTCGCCTTCCGCTACCAGGGCGCTCCCGCCACCGAGGAGTGGGACGACCTGGTGGTACGACGGCTGCTGACGGACCGTCTGGTCGCCCTGGTCCCGGAGCGGCACCGGCTGGCGGGCGCGGAGGCCGTCGCCATCGGAGAGCTGGCCGAGGAGCCCTGGATCGCGGGCTGCCCGCGCTGCCGGGGTCAGCTGGTGCAGGTCTGCGAGGGCGCCGGGTTCACCCCGCGCATCGACTTCGCCACCGACGACTACCCGGCCGTGGTCGGCCTGGTCGGCGCCGGCCTGGGCGTGGCCGTACTGCCCCAGCTCGCGGTGGAGTCGGTACGGCCCAGGGGGGTGCGCGTGGTCCGGCTGGAGCCCGCCGTACGACGGGAGATCGTCGCCCTCACCCTGCCCGACCTGGCCCAGGTCCCGGCCGTGGCCGCGACACTGGAACAACTGGGCAGGGCGGCTTCGCGGCCGTAGGACCTGTCTCGTCGACCAGGCCGCGTTCGCGTTGCCCGGCCTCGCCTCGCGGGCCTCATACGGAGCGCCCATGCTGAACAAGAGGGCGCCGTCGTTTCGAGATTCGTCCTTCCCGAAGGCCGAGCGAGGGCGCCTGAGAGGAGGAGGAAGTCATGCGTGTGCGAAGAATCCTGGCCCTCGTCCTGGCCACGGCGACCCTTGCCGGCGTGAGCGCCGTCGGCGCCGTCAGCGCCGGAGCCGCCTCGTCTCCGAACATCTCCAGAGACGACTGTGTGGCCGCCGGCGGACAGATCGTTTCCCGCCCCTACGCCGGAGACGCCTGCGCGCTGCCCGGCGGGATCACACCGGCGATCACCTGACCGCGCGGACCCCGGACACCTCGCCGAGCTCGCGCGCGACGGCGTACGGAAGCTCCCGTCCACCGTGGGCCTTCCGGGCCGACTCGGACGGAGCGGGCCCGAAGAGCCGGCCCAGCTGCCGAGCCTCTCCAGACTGCGCGCGGCAGCGCCCCGCGGGCGTGGCTGCGGGGTGCGAACGGCGGCGGTGGCGGTCACGGCGCCGGTGAGGCCGAGTCCGGCCGGGCACGGCTCAGGGGCACGCGCGTGCGTGCCCTGATGGATGCAGAAACGTTCCTTCAGGAGTGGGAGCCGGGGCTCCCGCTGGTGGTGGACACCAGGCGGTTGCGCGCCCGGCCCATCAGCTCTTCGCGCTCGTCCTCGGTCAGCCCGCCCCACACGCCGTACGGCTCACGCACCGCCAGCGCGTGGGCCGCGCACTGCGCTCGGACCGGGCACCGCATGCAGACCTCCTTGGCCGAGTTCTCACGTGCACTCCGCGCCGCACCGCGCTCGCCCTCCGGGTGGAAGAAGAGCGAGCTGTCCACCCCTCGGCAGGCCGCCAGCAACTGCCAGTCCCACAGGTCCGCATTCGGTCCGGGAAGGCGGGAGAAATCTGCCATTACGTGACCCCTTGTAGCCGTTCTGAGCGGATACCGTGCCTTCGACCGTACATCTCCGGTCTAAGGAGATGAAAATATGACTCATTGCGAATCTAGCCTCAGACACTGAGAAACGGGAGCAAAAGCGACTAAATGGGGCACAAGTTGTGCGGAAACCCTGTGGGTCCGCCGCGCATGACGGGACCGTGTCGGACCCCTCACGTAGAGTGCCGAAGTCAGTACGCCGACCCGTAACTCTTTCGGGTGACCGTCGTTGAGAGTGCGGAGGCGGTTGAAAACACAAGTGCTCGGGCAGGCGTCCGAGACGGTCGACCGCACAGGTGACGATTCCGTACCAGCCTGGAGGCTCAAGGTGACGCGCATCAGCTCCGGAGGGCGGTCATGACTTCCGTCCTCGTCTGCGACGACTCCCCGCTTGCCCGAGAGGCGCTTCGCCGCGCGGTTGCGACCGTGCCCGGCGTCGAGCGCGTGACGACGGCTGCCAACGGCGAGGAAGTCCTCCGCCGCTGGGGCGCCGACCGCTCCGACCTCATTCTCATGGACGTACGCATGCCCGGACTGGGCGGCGTCGAGACCGTGCGCCGTCTGCTGTCCGCCGATCCGGGCGCGCGCATCATCATGCTGACCGTCGCCGAGGACCTCGACGGCGTCGCCC
>NZ_WWKH01000385.1:0-11551 GCF_009865595.1 Streptomyces sp. SID1328
AGGGACTTGGCGGGCACGTCCAGGACCAGGCCGCCCACGCAGTACGCCAGCACCTTGCCGTCCTCGACGTCGACGACCGCCAGCGGCCCGTTCTCGAACCGCAGGTCGGCGCCGCCCGCCGGGGTACCGGCCGGGGCCGCCTTCTTCGCACCCGGGCGGCGCGACGTCGACGACGCCCGGGTGGTGCTCGCCGGGCGGGTCGCGGCGGCCGGAGCAGCGGCGACAGAGGCAGCGGTCTGGGTGTTCTCGGTTGCAGTCATGGCCGCAGCCTCGGACGCCTCCACTTCGTCAATCAGAGCGTCCGGAACCTCCGGCATTTCGCCTGCCGGGACGGGCACGCCGGTGAACGCGGCGGGCACCGAGGCAGCCGGCTTCTCCGGCATTGCAGGTGCTGGGTAGAGCTCCGCGAGCTGCTTGAGCAGCCGGGCGTACGCCTCACGCTCGGGGCCACGCGGCTCGGTCGGCTTCTTCGTCGACTCCCAGGCGGACACCGTGGCTCGCCGGACTTTCAGCGCGCCAGCGACGTCATCCAGCGTCAGGCCGTGCGCGACCCGCAGCCGCTTGCGCTCCTCGGCCGACGGCAGCGGAGAGCGAGACGCGACCAGCGCGTCGACCGCGTCGAACAACTCGGACATGGAACACCTCCTGACCCAGACCCTACTCCATGGACCGTAATTTTCGCGTACTTTTACCGTACGAATCGCGTACGTATAGCGAGGAGGCGGTGAGGGTGGTCTTGGATGGTGAAGGGCTGAAAACCGTCGCGTCACCTCAAGTCCCGGTGGGGAGACATGGGCGGTCGCATGCTCCGAGTAGTCAGGGGGTCACGTGGGGTGGAAAGACGCGTTCGGCGACGCCATGAAGGAACTGCAGGCGATACGACAGCAACTCGCACTTCTTGATCGTCTCGATGACCCGACGGTCGGGCTGACCGCACTGCACGGTGACGTCACGCAGAGCCGTCTGAAGGTCCTGGAGCAGATCCAGGCGGGCGTTACCGGAGCTGTGCGTTGGCGTCCTCCACCGGCCCTGTGACGGCTGGTGGCGTGCCCGCGCGAGGGAGCCGCCCCGATGGTTCAGTGACCGCTGCATGCCCTCCGGCGGGCGCGTGGCGGCCATCGTGGACACCCACCCCTTCTCCGTGACCTGTTGGCGGGCAGAAGCGAAGTTGGTCAAGGAGAAACGCCTCCTGCTGACGGGCCACCGCCGAATCGGACAACGGGTCCGTGGTCGGCCCGACCACGATTGGACCAGCGGGTGTGGTCAGGCCGACCAGGCTCGACAAGAGGGACCGCTTCAACCCCTGCAGCACCAGTTCGCCCCAGTTCGCAGAAGAGGAGAGATCTCCGGACTTTATCCACAGGGAAACGGCCGGACTATCGGGTTCGTTGCCGTGATCGGCACAGGGCCCGACCTGTTGTGGAGACCCATATGCCGCACCAGATCACTTCCAGCCCGGCCGGTTCAAGGGAAGGCGAATGCGTGCGGGCGGTGCCGCGGGTGCGGTCGTCACCGGGTGAGGGCCCGACATCATCTGCCTGGTCCGCCTGCCCAGGACTCGTCTCGCTGCCATGGGCAGGTGGACACATATCAGGCCGGGTCACTGCACGATGTCAGCAGCCCACCGTGGCGCCGTTGTCGTCGAGGTACGCGTCATAGATCCAGCCGAGGCTGCTCCCGTTGCCGTCGCGGATCCATGTCCAGGTGTTGCCGTAGTCGTTCACGACATAGCAGTCGTAGTACACGGTGGTGCCCTGCGACACGGATCCCACGGTCGTGCACGCCCCGTAGGGACCCGTGTGGACGGCGGCGCTGGAGACGGTCACCTTGCCGGAGCCGGTGTCGTAGTTGCCGTGCGGCCAGTACGCGTTCCCACAGGTGACCGCTTGGGTGTCCTCGGCGGCGGCCACGGAAGAGGCCAGCGTCGAGGATGCGGGCGCTGCCTGGGCGGGCACCGTCATGAAGCCGAGTGCGAGTGCACCGCTGAGTGCGGCGGTCGTAAAGGCATGCCGAAGTCGCATGAAGAATTCCTCTCAGATGGGGTTGGCGCTCCTCCCTGCTACACGGGCAGGAGGAGCAGGTGAGAAAGAGCCCACCGTCAGCCGGGACATCTCGACTGAGCAGCCGGGCACCACTGAGACTGCAGACCGCTGAGGGGCCGGGGCAACGGCCCCTGGCTGTCCGGGACAGACGCGGGCTGTCCGGGCCGGTCAGAGTCTTGTCCGGATCCCACCCCGGACAGCCGGGCATGGCGAAATCCGCCGTTGTCCCTTCTGCCAAAGCCGCAGCAAGATGCCGTTCATGGGGAACCTTGGGGAGTTGTCGCCCTATGAAGCCCGAGACGCTGAAGGTTTCATCGAGTCGATGCAGCAGCTCAAGGAGCGTTCAGGGCTGACATATCGCGAACTGGAGGAGCAGGCAGCCCGAAACGGTGACGTGCTGGCGCGCAGCACGCTGGCCGACATCCTGAGACGGACGAGCCTGCCGCGACCGGATCTGCTGGCCGCGTTCGTCCGCGCCTGCGGGGACGGGCAGCGGGTCGGCGCCTGGCTGGACGCCAGGGACCGGATCGCCGCAGATGTCGTTGCCGTGTCCGCCACGGCGCAGAGCCCCATGCCCGAAGCCGACACCATGGCCCAAACTCAACTGCAGACAGGCGAATCCACGGGCCCGCAGCCCCACCGGACCAAGCGACGCACGTTCGCGCTCGCGGCCGCACTCATGGTCCCGCTGGTCGCCCTGGCCGCCTGGGAGTTACTCCCCGGCAGCTCCGATGCCCCGGGCGCTGCTGCTGTTCCCACCGCCGCCCGGACTCCTGCGGACGGCTGGGTCACCATCCGCCCCGCCCGCACGCCCGACCTCTGCCTGACGGATGGACGCGACCGCGACGGCACCTACAACAGCGCCGTTGCCGTCCAACTCCCCTGCGTTCAGGCCGCCGTGCCGCGCACCTACCTCGAACCGGTCGGCGAGGGCCTGTACCGCATCCAGTGGCACCACCCCCAGATGGGAAAGGGATGTCTGACGGTCATGGGCGACGACCAGATCAAGGGCATGCTCGAACCCCGTGAGGACTGCACGCAAGGCACCCTGTTCCGCCTGGAACCCACCGTCGCTCACAGCGCCAGGGTTTTCCGGCTTCGCCCGGCCCACAGCAACCGGTGCGTCGGCATCGTCGGCAACGACACGACCGAGGGAGCCGAAGCGATCGAAGAACCATGTACCGGCGAGGCCGACCAGCGCTTCCTCATCCGAACGGACTGACCACTCGCGCCGCGGCTGGCTGTGGCTTCCGATAACCTCGGCCGTGATGGAACAGCCATAGCAGCCACGGGCACCCGAGCGACATCACACCCCGACTGACGGTCCGCCAGCCCCGGCTCCGTCAGCAAGTCCAGCCGACCCGTTGGCCTTCCCCTCACCGAGAACACCTCGCATGCCTGGGTCGGATGAACATCGCCGGCCGGAGACGGTGCGGCACGTCTCTTCACCGGCACGTGCCCGGATGTCGTAGCCGACGGCGGTCGGTGCTGTCACGAAGGCACCGAAACCGGCAGGCATGAGCCGCCGGGTGTGCGCGACCTGACACCACGGGCGCGGAAGGCACCCTCAGGCCAATCAAGGGGTGAACGTGGGAGAGATCGCGCACGGGCTGGAGCGCGCGCTGCGTACCCGGCCCGTTCCCTCAAGCACCGGGGCCCGCTTGCGATTTTTGCCGGCGGCGCACCAGGGTTCCACCCGGGGAGTAGCCGACGTGCTGGGGGTGTCGCAGCGCACTGTGCAGCGGTGGGTGACGAAGAAGGCCGGAGCGCGTCGTCCGCCGGGTCCGATGCCGGTCCGGGCGATCGAGGAAGCGGCCCTGGCTCGATAGCAGCCCCGGATACGGGCCCGTCGGCATGCCCGGGCCGAGGCCGGAGGGCTTCGTCTTCCATACCTGGGCACGATTGGGTTTCGCCGCGCCAGCAGGGTCCTCGGACGACCCGCGGGTGCGGTGGATCACCCTGGATTTACCGGGAGAGGTAGCCCGGGAGCTGTTCGCCGCCCGGGATGCCGACGCGGGTGAGCAGCAGCAGACGGTGATCCTGGCCCGCGCGCTCGGACACGCCTACTTCCGCGAATGGGGCCGCCGCGCCCACAGTCTGCACATCGCCTTCAGCGACGTCGAGTTCGCCGACTTCTCGATCGGCTGAGCCTGCCCCTTCGAGGGGACACGTCAGGGTGCGAGGGACTGGTGCGCCTGGCTGGCATCGCTTCGTACTTCTCGGCTTCCTGCCGCTCGCGCCAGTCCCACTCCACACGGTCGGCCGGACCTTTGCGGCGGGGCGCGGGCGGCTGGGGCGGGCGCAGTCTGGCCGTCTCCGCCACGCGCAGCAGGTGCGCACGGTCACCTGGCGCGGCGAGCAGTTCCTGGTTTTCGCCGGATACGAGTCGGGTGGAGCAGGCCGCGGCCCTAAGGAAGATGCCTGCCCAGGGTGGTACGGAGTAGGCGGCCCAGCCGTCGGTGTAGCGGGCGCGGTCGTGCAGGCCAGCGTGGCCACAGCGTCGTCGTAGTCGCGTGGCGAGTTGCTGGAGGGAGGCACCGGTGCACAGCGGGGCGACAGCTGCGGCCAGGCGGGGATGTGCGGTCGCCGCCTGCAGCGGTGTCGGAAGCCTCGTGGATACCCCCGTTCACGGGGCTGACTCCGCGGGAATTCCGCACGTTGATCGTGACGCTGCGACGCGAGGGCGCCGATGGAGTACGTCCGGGACGCCCCTGGGGACTGTCGCTTGAGGACCGGGTTCTACTGGTGGCTGCCTACTGGCGGACGAACCTGACGTTGCGACAGCTTGCGCCGCTCTTCGGTGTGTCCAAGTCGGCAGCTGACCGCATGCTGCAGCACATCAGGATCGAGATGGCCCTGCGTGCCTTCACCGGCCCGCCGCCCTCCCCACCGGCCGGCACGGCCGATCCGCGCGGCAAGGCGCTCGGGGAGCACTAGGCAGTCTCGTATGGATCACCGGTCCGACCACAGGAAGACTCGGCGTCGGGAGCGGGCGGATCACGCTGCCGCTGGTGCAGCGCGGTGTCGTGGTGCCCGCGTGATCCCCGTGATCCACATGCTCCGCGGATCTGCATCACGCTCGTCGCCCGTGCCGCGTTCGGGGGATTCCGCGGCGCCGAGAACCCACGGCTACGGACACGCAGCGTCCTCGCTCGCCGAGCCCGCGGGCACCTCCCCACCGCTCGGTTTCGCAGTCCCGGTTTCACCCGGTTGGAGGCCATGGCCGGGCCGGGCGGCGCCAAGGCATGAAAGCTGATGTGCCATAGGCCTCCGAGAAAGGCGAGACCGGAATGACGGAATCTGTGGTCCATGGCTCACGGCGCCGAATACGGCCCACCCGCGTGGCGGCGGGGTTCGCTGCTGCCGCTCTGTGCGCGGGCACGGTCGCCCCGGCCGTTGCGGCCGGCGGCAGAAGCGGCGAGAAGCCCACCATCGTGCTGGTGCACGGTGCCTTCGCGGACGGCTCCAGCTGGAACGGGGTGATCGAACGACTGGAGCGCCAGGGCTACAAGGTCATGGCCCCGGCCAACCCGCTGCGAGGGCTGTACAGCGACTCGGCCTACATCGCCTCGGTGCTGAAGAGCATCAAGGGCCCGATCGTGCTGGCCGGTCACTCCTACGGCGGAGCCGTGATCAGCACGGCCGCGGCCGGTAACCCCCAGGTGAAGTCCCTGGTGTACATCTCGGCGCTGATGCCCGACGTGGGCGAGAGCGGCATGTCACTGGCCACCCGCTTCCCCAGCGCCCTCGGCACCGCCACCCAGGCCGTGCCCTACCAGGCGGGTGGCGGGGTCAGCGGGACCGACCTCTACCTCAAGCGGGACAAGGTGCACCCGGTCTTCGCCGCCTGCCTCCCGGCGAGCCAGGCGAACTTGCTGGCGGACACCCAACGGCCCGTCGCCACCACCGCGTTCTCCGAGACAGCCAAGGTCGCGGCCTGGAAGACCATCCCGTCCTGGGCGCTCGTCGCCCGGCAGGACGCGACCATCGACCCGGCCCAGGAACGGTTCGAGGCCAGGCGCGCCCACTCCCACACGGTGGAGATCGACTCCTGCCACGTGTCGCTGGTCGCGCAACCTGGCGCCGTCGCCGACCTGATTGTCCAGGCCGCCACCGCCAACGCCACCACCGCCGCGGCCACGACCGGATCCGACCGCCCGGCGCTCGCGAACACCGGCTCCGCGTGGCGCACCGCAGTCGTGACCGGATTCGCCGGTGTCTCCGTGCTCACTGGCTTCGCGGTCGCTCTCCTCGGCCGCCGACTGCGACGCCGCACGCACTGATCCCGCAGAGTCGGATCGTTGTCAGGTCGTGCACCGGGTGGGTCCTAGGGTGACCTGATGTTCGATCGGTTGGAGATCACGATGCTGCCGCCGGGACCACGCTTCCCTGCCCAACTGCGCCTCCGGGTCACCGGCGAGGACGTTGTGGAACAGGCGGTCGGCACTGGGGGCCGCGGACCGCTTGCGGCGGAAGCGTTGCCCTTCGGCCTCCCCAGCCCGCTACGAGCGACCCGCGAGCCGCGCCGGGTGCGGTCGGGCGAGCCGGAGTGCACCGGGAGATGCTGTGGCTTCCTCTCTGTGGTCGTGCAGCGCATCGGAAACGTCGCCCACTGGTCGGACTGCGGGTCCCGCACGTGGGGGCCCGGCCGTTGGAGTTCGACTTCGACGCGAGCGAGTACGACGCGGAAGTGGCCCGCGCCGAGGCTGATCCCTGGCGTCGGTATTCGGCGTAGCCTGGCAGGCTGCGCCGGAACAGCGTCCACCCCTCTGTGGAACCGCTGCCCCTTCGCGCCGGGCCCGGTCGAGAGCTTCTGCCAGGCCCGCCTGGGCACCTTCCGTGCCAGGGCATCGGCGCGGAACATGCCTGCGGCGGTGGGCACTTCGGCCGAGCAGGCCACCGCGAGGACGTAACCGATGCCATGGTTCTCCAGAGCCGTCCGCACTTTCGGGTTGCCGCCGTAGTTCGACCGCCTTACCACGGGTGGCGCAGAAGGCACGCTGCCGCGCTACGGGAGCGTCGAGCTCTTCCCCGTGCACACCAAGGTCGCATGGATGCGGGCAGCGGTCAGGGCGTGGGCACGCCGGGCAGGACGGGCGAGAGCCACAGCATCTCTCGGTAACGGGGGCGAACACACAGGTCCGCCGCCAGCCGGGTGATTGCGTTGGCCAGGACGTGGCGGCCGGAATCGGGCCTGTCGCATTTCTCGACACGCACGCTGACTGATCAACGGAACCGGCGCGATGGCATCAAAAGAGCCCCACCACGGTGTCGCCCGCCTGAAAGTGAGGAAAGCTGCGTTATCCGGCTTCGTCGCCGGGCCTGCCGCCCGGCCCGGCAGCGACGGACGGGGCGGCGGAGCCTCGCCGGGGTCGCTGCCGCGTTGAGCGGGTTCACGTCAGGCGGGGTGCGATCTTCTTGACCCTGTTCGTCCGGACATTGACGAGGGTCGGGCGACCCCGGTCGGCGACGCCTTCGCCGAGCAGCTTGGCGACCTGGTCCGTATCGGTGGCTTCGTGAGCGTCGACGCCGTAACTCGCCGCAGTGGACACGATGTTCAGCTGAGGCAAGTCCAGTCCGGGGACAGCGGCAGCGTTCTCGATGTCAGCGAACTGCTTGAGAACACCATATTCGTCGTTGGAGGAAACGACGACCGTCACCGGGATCTTGTAATGGGCCGCGGTCCACAAGGACGTGATCGCGTAGTGCATCGACCCGTCGCCCATGAGGGCGATCACCGGACGCTGGGGGGCGGCGAGTTGGGCGCCGACAGCGGCGGGTAGCCCGAATCCGAGGCCCCCACCGACAGCGGACATGTGGGAGAGGGCAGCGCCGGGCCGTACGTACGACGTGATCGGAACCTCGTTGGAACCGGCCTCGGTGACGAACAGGGCGTCCGCCGGAGCGGCGTGGCCGACAGCCGTCCACAGGTCGGCGGCCGACAGCGGGGCTGTGGCCAATTCCGGACGCGGTACATCGGGCCGAGCCTGGGGGGCGGGGCGCGACGATTCGGGGACCTCGTCCAGCAGAGCCTCCACCGCGGCCCGGACGTCGGCCACGTAGGCGTCCCCGACGGGTGCACGGGCGGCTTCGTCGGGGTCGCTCGTGATGTGGATGAGGGACGTGCCCTCGGGTAGATACGGTCCCGGGATGTAGGGGTAGTAGCGGAAGACCGGGCCGCCCAGCACAACGACGAAGTCGTGGCCCTTCAGCTCTTCCGAGATCCAGCCGGCGCCGGGCGGGAGCAGGCCTTGGTACAGAGGGTGGTTCTCGGGGAACCCGGACAGCCCCGGGAGCGGTGAGGTCCACACGGCGGCCTTTGCGCGCTCGGCCAACTTGATGATGGTCCGTGCCCGGCGCGCGTACCGGGTCCGGTGTGTCGTAGGTGCTCACCAGGTCACCGGCAGGGTCTCGACTCCGTAGGTGAGGGCGTCGTCGTGGAAGTGCAGATCGCTCTCGTCGACGGCGAGCCGCAGCCCCGGGATGCGTTCGAACAGCTTCGGCCAGGCCACCTGCATCTCGATGCGGGAGAGGTTCTGGCCCAGGCACTGGTGCACGCCGTAGCCGAAGCCCATGTGCTTGCGCTCGCTGCGGGTGATGTCCAGGCGTTCGGGGTCGGCGAAGACCAGGGGGTCGCGGTTGGCGGCGGGCAGGTTGCAGATGATGCCCTCGCCGGTCTTCAGCAGTACGCCGCCGACCTCGATGTCCTCGGTCAGCACGCGGCGTGGTTCGGTCTGCACCATGCTCCAGTAGCGCATCATTTCCTCGACCGCGGTCGAGGCATACGCCGCCGGGTCGGAGAGCAGGATGTCGCGCTGTGCGGGTTCGCGCAGGAGGGCGAGGATGCCCAGGGCGATCATGTTGGCGGTGGTCTCGTGCCCGGCGCCGATCACCAGGACGCCGAGCCCCACGGCCTGTTCGAAGGTCAGGTCGCCCTTCTCGTCGACATGAGTGTTCGCCAGACGTGACAGCAGCCCGTTGTCGGGCCGGGAGCGCTTGTCCTCCATGTGGCGGGCCAGCAGCTCGTGCAGCGCGCGGTGCGCGGCCACTTTCTCGTCCTGCGCGTGAGCTGCACCATCTTCTTCGAGGACTCGTGCACGGTGGAACTGTCCTCGTAGGGGACGCCGAGGACTTCGCAGATCACGACGGTAGGCAGGGCCAGCGCGAAGTGCTCGACGAGGTCGACGGGCCCGTCCATGGCGAGCAGGTCGTCGATGAGCTGGTCGGTGAGTTCGGCGATGCGCGGGCGCAGCGCTTCGGAGCGCTTGGCCGTGAAGTCCGGGTTGAGGATGCGGCGCACCGGGAGATGTTCCGCACCGTCCTTGCGGAAGAAGATGTTGCCCTCGACGGCGGGCTGGGCGTCGCTGGTGTTGGGGAAGCCGGCGTTGGTGACGTCCGCACTGATCTTGCCGACCGCACCGAGAAGCTGCTGGATGTGGTCGTGCCGGGTAATCAGCCAGGGAGTGCTGCCGTCCCAGATGGTCACCCGGTGCGGCCGGCCGCTCTCTCGGAAGCTGGTGGCGTCCTCGGGCGGGGAGAAGGGGCATCCACGCTGCAGCGGGAACGTGGGGGCGTGCTCGGAGGAGATAGTCATGAGCGGGACTCCTTCGCTACCAAAAACGGGGGGTCATGCCCGCGGCCGGGGCCGCTCCCCGGAGCGCACCGTCCGCCACGGGGAGGCAGGGCGCTGCAAAGGGAGCGGTGCCCGAATCGGGGGCTGGTTCAGCGGGTGACCATGAGTTTGCGGACGCCGTAGTTTGTGCCGGTGAAGTCCATGGGGACCTCCTCCAGCGGGGTGGCGAGCCGCAGGTTGGGGAAGCGCTGGAAGAGCTTGGGCAGGACGGTCCTGAGTTCGGCGCGGGCGACGTTCTGGCCCAGGCAGGCGTGGACGCCGTAACCGAAGCCCAGGTGCCGGGCCATCGTGCGGTCGATGTCGAGAGTGTCTGGGTCGGTGAAGGCGCGGGGGTCGCGGTTGGCGGCGTTCATCGCGACGACGACGAGATCGCCCTTCCTCACCTGGACACCAGCGAGTTCGAGGTCCTCCTTGGCGACGCGGCCCAGGCCGAACTGGACGATGGTGAGGTAGCGCATCAGCTCCTCGACCGTGGTGCCGATCTTCTCGGGGTGGGCCAGCATCTGCTCGCGCTGCTCGTGGTGGGTGAGCAGAGTGAGGGTGGACAGGCCCATCATGGCGGCCGTGGTGTCGTGTCCGGCGAACAGCAGCAGCACGCCGAGGCCGATGAGCTGCTTCTCGGTCAGGGGCGCATCCTCGCCGTCGGTCTTGTGGATGAGTTCGGCGAGGATGCCGTCGGTAGCGCCGGCGTTGCGCTTGTCGGCGACGAGCTGGGTGATGTAGTCGATGAGCCAGTGGGCGCCCTTGTCGCGTTCCTCGCGGCTCTTGGCCATGTCCATGAGGTCGACGGTGGCCTCGTGGAAGCCGTCGCGGTCCTCGTAGGGGACGCCGAGCAGTTCGCAGATCACCAGGCACGGGATGGGCAGGGCCATGGCCTGGACGAAGTCGAAGGTCTCGGGGCCGGCGGCGATAGCGTCCAGGTGCTCGTCGACGATTTTGTCGAGGTAGGGCTGGAGCTTGTTCTGCACGGCCTTGGGGGTGAAGCGGGCGGTGAGCAGGCGGCGGTAGGCGCCGTGCTCGGGCTCGTCCATCATCACGAAACCGGCGTCGAAGGGGGCGTCCTCGCCCGCCTCGGCGACCTCGCCGTCGGGGGTGTCGTGCCGTGGGCGCCTGGCGCTGAGCCGTGGGTCGGTGAAGACCTGGCTGCCTTCCTCGAAACGGGTGACGAGCCAGCCGGTGGAGCCGTTGGGGAAGCGGACCTTGACGATGGGCTGGTCCTCGCGCAGCCGGGTGTACTCGGCCGGCGGGTCGAGGGGGGCGCCGGGGTCGCGGGTGACGGGCTGGTTGACGAAGGTCTCGGTCACTTCTGCTCCTGCGGGGTGGGGGGCTGGGCGGTGTGCGCGTGGATCGCGGCGGTGACACCGGTGTGGGTGGCGGTGGCCTTGCACCAGCCGGTGTAGACGGCCAGGTGCAGGACGGCTTCGCGAAGCTGATCGGCGCTCAGTTCACCGTTGACCAGGGCGCCGTGGGTGATGATCTGGACGAGTTCGGGTTTGCCGACGGTGGCGGCGACGCCGAGGGTGAGCAGTCGGCGGTCGCGGACGGACAGCCCCTCCCGGCCCCAGACCTGGGCGAAGAGGTAATCGACGGTCTCGGCACTGAAGGGGTCGTCGGCGTCCTGGACCGCGGTGCTCAAGCCGGGGCCGTACACCCGGTCCATCATGTGCAGGCCGTAGGCGTGGACATCGTCCTTCGCCGGGGCCGGAACGGGGGCGGG
Source organism: Streptomyces sp. SID1328 (assembly GCF_009865595.1). Lineage (NCBI taxonomy): Bacteria > Bacillati > Actinomycetota > Actinomycetes > Kitasatosporales > Streptomycetaceae > Streptomyces > Streptomyces sp. SID1328. The sequence continues at coordinate 11,393 of NZ_WWKH01000385.1, forward strand.
TTCGGCGTCCAGCTGGAGGGTGCGGCGGGCCTGCGTACGGACCACGTCGGCGAGGGGTGTCGGGACGCCGAGGGCGGCTGCGAGGTCCCGGGCCGCGTCAAGGTCCTTGGTCATCAAAGGTTCGATCTGCCGGCCGACGGCCTCGGGCAGCACGCCGTC
>NZ_WWKH01000038.1:0-3794 GCF_009865595.1 Streptomyces sp. SID1328
CCCGTGCGGGCAGTCCCCGCACGCGCAGCCGCCTCCGTGGGCCCCCGCGCCGTCCGCCGCGCCCTGCCTCGCCTCCTGCACCGCCACGACCGACGCCCGCCTTCCCCGCCACGCGAGATCCCGGAATGCGGCCGTCACGCACAGTGCGTGCGGTGGCCGAGCAACTCCCCTGTGAACAAGGCGAATTGTGCCCTACGCCGGGCACCCTCGATTCGCCGGTCCGCGCTGGGCGGAAAGGACCGCCCATCCTGCTGACCCACTCGCACGCCCGTGCGGGACGCTCAGCTCAGCAGGTCGGGTTCGCTGCGGCTGATGTCCTGCCAGAGGGGCTGGTAGTTGATCCAGGCCACGAGGTCGCCGCCGAGCTGCTCGCGGGTGGCGACGGCCTGCCGGTGCTCGATGAGCACGGGGCGTCCGGCGGCCTCCGCGGTGAGCTGGACCTGGCAGGAGCGTTCCATGGACATGAACCACCAGGCGGCCGCGTCGACCGAGTCCCCGACGGTGAGCAGGCCGTGGTTGCGCAGCACCAGGGCCTTGCTGGAGCCGAGCACCGAGGCGATGCGGCGGCCCTCCTCGGCGTCGACGGTGACTCCGGTGTAGTCGTCGTAGAGCGCGGTGTCCTCGTAGAAGGCGCAGCTCTCCTGGGTGATGGGGTCGGGGACCTCGCCGAGGGAGGCGAGGGCGCGGCCGTGCACGGAGTGGCAGTGCGCGACGGCGACGACGTCCGGACGGGCCGCGTGGACCGCCGCGTGGACGGTGAAGGCGGCCTGGTTGACGTGGTAGCCGCCCTCGACGACCTGGCCGTCCTGGTTGGCCAGCACCAGGTCGCTCACGGTGACGTGCTTGAAGGGCATCCCGAACGGGTTGACCCAGAAGCAGTCGCTGAACTCCGGGTCGCGGGCGGTGATGTGGCCCGATACGCCGTCCTCGAACCCGGCGCGCCCGAAGAGGCGCAGGGCGCCCGCGAGGCGTTCCTTGCGGTGGCGGCGTTCCTCGTCGACCGACTCGTGCATGGGCGGCATGGCGAACCGCAGCTTGTCGGTGGGCAGCGGCGAGGGAGGGGTGGGCCGGTGCATGAGTCCTCCAGCGCTGGGGTGCTTTACGGACCGGAAGTTACCGTCGGGTGGCGGGTACCAAAAGAGGCCGAGTGACGAAAAAGAGGTGGAACGGCCGGAGCCGTTCCACCTCGGGCGGTGCCGGTCAGCCGGCCGGCACCCGGGTCACTCCCACTCGATGGTGCCCGGCGGCTTGGAGGTCACGTCGACGACGACGCGGTTGACGTCGCGGACCTCGTTGGTGATCCGGGTGGAGATCTTCGCCAGCACGTCGTAGGGCAGCCGGGACCAGTCGGCGGTCATGGCGTCCTCGGAGGAGACGGGGCGCAGCACGATGGGGTGGCCGTAGGTGCGGCCGTCGCCCTGGACGCCGACCGAGCGGACGTCGGCGAGCAGCACGACCGGGCACTGCCAGATCTCGCGGTCCAGGCCGGCGGCGGTCAGCTCCTCGCGGGCGATGGCGTCGGCGTCGCGCAGCAGGTCCAGGCGCTCCTTGGTGACGTCGCCGACGATGCGGATGCCGAGGCCGGGGCCGGGGAAGGGCTGGCGCTGGACGATCTCCTCGGGCAGGCCGAGTTCCTGGCCCACCATGCGGACCTCGTCCTTGAACAGCTTGCGCAGCGGCTCGATGAGCTGGAACTCGAGGTCCTCGGGGAGGCCGCCGACGTTGTGGTGCGACTTGATGTTGGCGGTGCCGGTGCCGCCGCCGGACTCGACCACGTCCGGGTACAGGGTGCCCTGTACCAGGAACTCCACGGCCGGGCCCTCGTCCGCGATGATCTCGGCCTGGGCCTGCTCGAAGACGCGGATGAACTCGCGCCCGATGATCTTCCGCTTCTCCTCGGGGTCGGAGACCCCGGCGAGCGCCTTGAGGAAGCGCTCCTCGGCGTCGACCACCTTGAGCTGGACACCGGTGGCGGCGACGAAGTCCTTCTCGACCTGCTCGGTCTCGCCCTTGCGCATCAGGCCGTGGTCGACGTAGACGCAGGTGAGCTGGGAGCCGATGGCCTTCTGCACCAGGGCGGCGGCGACGGCGGAGTCCACGCCGCCGGACAGGCCGCAGATGGCGCGCTTGTCGCCGACCTGCTCGCGGATCGCGGCGACCTGCTCCTCGATGACGTTGCCCGTGGTCCAGGACGGGGTCAGGCCCGCGCCCCGGTACAGGAAGTGCTCCAGCACCTGCTGGCCGTGCGTGGAGTGCATGACCTCGGGGTGGTACTGGACGCCGTAGAGCTTCTTCTCGTCGTTCTCGAAGGCGGCGACCGGCACCACGTCGGTGGAGGCGGTGACGGTGAAGCCCTCAGGGGCGGCGGAGCAGGCGTCGCCGTGGGACATCCACACGGGCTGCTCGTCCGGGGTGCCCTCGAACAGGGTGGAGCCGGACATCGAGACGTGCAGGCCGGTACGGCCGTACTCGCGGGCGCCGCTGTTGTCGACGGTGCCGCCGAGGCTCTGCGCCATGAGCTGGAAGCCGTAGCACATGCCGAAGACGGGGACGCCGGCCTCGAAAAGGTCGCCGTCGAGCTGCGGGGCGTTCTCCTCGTAGACCGAGGAGGGGCCTCCGGAGAGGATGATCGCCGCGGGGTTCTTGGCGAGCATCTCGGCGACCGGCATGCTGCTGGGCACGATCTCGCTGTAGACCCGCGCCTCGCGGACGCGACGGGCGATGAGCTGGGCGTACTGCGCGCCGAAGTCGACGACCAGAACGGTGTCGGGGGCGTCGGCAGACTGGGTCGCTGATGACACGGGGTGCCTTCCGGCGGTGGGGCGGGGGTCTGTATGACCGATTCTAACGGGGTGGGCGCCGACCCCCTCCCGGACGCCGGAGGGAGATGTCCACAGGCGGTCCGGGGCGACCGGCGGTCGTGGCATACTGACCCCGTGTTCACCCAGACGACGTTCCGCTTTACCTATGGCACCGGGCCCGCCGGCTGCCATGGTCGTTCTGCTTGAGCACATAACAAGCGACTTCCGACAGGCGCTCCGGGCCAACAAGGCCCGGAGCGCCTGTTGTCTTTCCGGGTCCTGCCGGTCCGGGGCGGCCACCAGCCCCCAGGAGCCCCGCATGACCACCGCAGCCCCGCACACCGAGCCCGAGCGGACCATCGACGACGCCCGCGAGCGGATCGACGCCCTCGACGACCGGATCATCGGCCTCGTCCAGGAGCGGATGGCCGTCTCCGCCGTCGTCCAGCAGACCCGGATCGCCTCCGGCGGCCGCCGGGTCAGCCTGTCCCGCGAGATGGAGATCCTCGGCCGCTACCGGGACGCCCTCGGCAAGCCCGGCACCGCGCTCGCCATGACCCTGCTGGAGCTGTGCCGGGGTCGCATCTGAGTTCGGGGCCGCTCTCACCCGTACGGCGCGTGACCGGCTCGCGCACCGCTTCGTTGAGCCCCATGTCCGTGCCAGCCAGGGGCGGGCCCGAAAGAACCACGCGTGGCTCGCCGGGGCGATGAGGGGTACGGGTCGTGCCGTACGCCGTGGGACCTCGTCCCGGAACAGTGACCGGACGGCAGGGGACAGCAGCCCGGTCACCCAAGAGAACGGCCGGCTCCGGGGACGCCCGGGGCCGTCCGGCGGACAACTGCACACATGAACCCGCGCCGGAGCGGGCGGCCGCGGACGCCTCAGGGCGTGCGGCTCGCAGCGCACCCTCCCCCTGTCCCCCGCGCATCTCCGGCACCCTCCCCGCACCACCACCGCCACCGGTGCGGACCATCGAGGCGGGCGGCGCCAAC
>NZ_WWKH01000386.1:0-11640 GCF_009865595.1 Streptomyces sp. SID1328
GCCCATCCTCCCGATCGTCACCGTGCCGGACCTGGACGCGGCGGTGGACTTCATCAACGACCGCAACAAGCCCCTCGCGCTGTACGTCTTCACCGACTCCGACACCACCCGCGACCGCATCGCCGCAGAGACCTCCTCCGGCGGCCTCGGCCACGGCCTCCCCCTCGCCCACCTCACCGTCTCCGACCTCCCCTTCGGCGGTGTCGGCGAGAGCGGCATGGGCAGCTACCACGGCCACTACTCCCTGGAAACCTTCAGCCACCGCAAGGCGGTACTGAGCAAGCCGCTGGCCTAGGGCGTGGCGGCGGACCACGTCACGCAGCTCTGTTGGGCCACAACTTCCCTCCCCCACGCCCCCGGACGGCAATTTCACAGCGACGCGAACGCGCTGACACCGCCCGTGAATGCCACTAGCTTCCTGGCTTGAGTTCATGCCTTCGCATGAGCCGACAGGGGAGGGATGTTCGGTGTTTTCCAAGAAAGTGCTGCCCAGAGGGCTCGGTAGAGCGGCGGCCGCGGTGACGGCGCTGACGGTCGTCGGCGTGATGGGTTCGGCCACCACCGCCAGTGCCGGAGCGAGTTGCGGTGTCGGGGGATGTTCGTCCTCCGTGAACGACACCGCCCTGGGCGCCACCGCGCTCAAGAACTGGTGCCGTTCCGGTGACAGCACCGGCTCGTGGACCGCCACGCAGCCGACCTGTTCGAGCGACGGCGTGGCGCAGACCACGTACTACCTGTCGCCCAACGGGGGTCACACCCCGTACAAGGAGGACTAGGACACCCTGCGCATCGACGCCGGGTACTGCTACAAGGTCAAGTTCATCATCGACCTGGCCCCGGACTTCACCAAGACCTACGACCGCCGGGGCACGTCGGCCGCCTATGTGAAGGCGGCGGACAACGCGGACGCCCACGTGGTCGGCCAGAGCTCCAGCTCCTGTCCGTGACCGTGCGGGGCGGCGAGTAGGCACCGTCGGCGGACGGCCGGTGATCCGTCCGCCGATGGCGGTCAGTGGACAGCGACCCGCCTCTCTTCGTGCGGAGTCGCCTCGTGCCTCCGCACCGACGGCACCGTAAGCACCACCCCCACCGCCGTCACCTGCCACAGCACCCCGAACCCCAGCAGCCGTTCCGCGCCCACGACTCCCGACACCGGTCCGGCGAGCGCCAGCCCGAGCGGTCCCAGGGCGAAGGCACCCAGACTGTCGAACGCGCCGATACGCCCCCGCACCTCCGCCGGGATGTCCCGCTGGATCACGGTAGCGGCGAGAGTGGTGCAGACGGCCGCGCCGTTCCCCGCGACGAAGGCGGCGCCCGCCACCCACGCGAGCGGCAACCCCATGGCCAACGCGGCCACAGGAACGGCCCACCCGGCGGACGCGGCCACGGACCAGGTCAGCCCCCGCCTGGGATTCCGGCCGAGCAGCAGCAACCCGCCGACGATCGCCCCGACGCCCTCCGACGCCAGCACCAGCCCCCACGCCCGTGCCCCACCGAGCCGCCGCTCGGCAATGGACGGCCCGAGCACCAGGAACGGCGCCCAGAGAAAGAAGTTGAAGAGGCCGATGTGGAGAGTCGTGACCCACAGCCAGGTACGCGAGGTGAACTCCCGCCAGCCGCGTCCCAGTTCACTGACCAGCCCCCGCCCGCAGGCCGGGACCCGCGCCACCGGCAACCCCACCAGCGCCACGACACTCACGCCGTAACTCACCGCGTCGACCGCCACCACCGTCCCCGCGTCGAAGGCGGCGACGAGCAACCCGGCGAGCCCCGGCCCCACGATCGAGGTGACCGGCCGAGCCATCCCCAACAGGGCGTTGGCAGAGGCGAGTTCATCCTCCGGGACTAGACCGGGAACCAGTGCCGACAGTCCCGGCATGAACCCTCCCTCGCCCAGGCCGAGGAGCACCGCCAGCACAACGACTTCCCAGAGACGCGCGCTGCCGGTGAGCAGCAGCAGGGCCAGCACAGCCTGCGAGCCGAACCGGAGCGAATCCGCAGCCAGCATGACCGTACGGGCCCCGCGCCGGTCGGTGAACACACCCCCGAGCAGCAGCACGACCAGTACGGCGAGAATCCGGACCGCCATCACCCCGCCGACGGCATCGACCCCGCCACCGGGAAGCCGCAGGACGGCAAATGTCGCGGCGATCGTGTTCATCCCTGAACCGAGCAGCGAGGTGGTCTGCCCCAGCAGGAAGCGCCGGAACCGGGCATGCCGCAGCACGCGCAGCCGGTGGGTACCGAGTGTCATGAATCCGCACCTTGCCTCCGCCGAGCAATTCGCCGCAAGGGTTTCCGCGAATAAACACCGCCCCTTTATAAAAAAGCTCTCTCCGAAGCGGATTGACGCAGTAAATGGACTCCATTTACTGCAACACGCCTGATGGTAAGGTCATACAGCGCAACCCAAGAAGGTGTCCGAAGAACTCATTTACTGCGGGTGGGTGACATGAGCGAGGACCAAGCGGTCCCAGTCGAATACGGTGCCGCCGTCGACCGCTACCTGGCCGCAGCAGCGGGCCTCGGCCCCGCGTCCCGCCGTATCTACCGCATCTCCCTGCTCGGCTGGGCCTGGCCCCTGGTCGGCCGGCGCACCCCCGCCGGCCGCGCCCGCAGAGGCACCCATCCCCCGTCCGTCCCCCTTGCCCTGCTGGACGACCCGGAGATCCCGAAACGCCTGCGCCGAGCCCTGACGGACCGCTCCACCACCACACAACCGACCACGCTCATCCGTGAGTTGGCCTGCTTCCGTGCAGCCACGGCATGGTGGCTGGCCCAGGGCTGGATCACCAGGGACCCGGCCCTCGGCCTGGCCCCGCCACCCGCACCAGCCCCGCCCCGGCTCCCGGACCGCGCCCGAGCCGCCCTGGCCCTGAGAGCACCCCTCAGAGAGCTGGCCTTCTGGTACTTCCTGCACGAGTCCGGAGCCCCCGTGGAGCAGGTACTCGCCCTGGACATCGGCCACTTGGACCTCCCGGCGCGCCGTACCCGGCCCAGCGCGTCAACCCGCCTGAGCTGGGGCGAGGGCACGGCCCGGCTCCTCCCCCTCCTCCTCGCCGGCCGCACCGCGGGCCCGGTGTTCGTCACCGCCCGCCGGGCCCCCGCCACCACACCCCCCGCCGACCGCTGCCCGGTGACCGGACGTGGCCGTCTCTCCTACCGCCGGGCGGCGGAACTCTTCACCGCCGCGACCAGGCCGCTCGACCCGTCCGGATCCGGCTGGACCCTGCTGTCCCTGCGCGACCGCGACGGAACCGCGACGCCCTGACCTACCCCGGCCCGTCCAGCACCACCCTCAACTGGTGCAGCCGTACCGCCAGATGGAGCCCCAGCGCGGAGTCCGCCGAGCGCCAGTCGTCACCGAGGAGGGCCGTGACGCGGTCCAGGCGCTTCAGGAGGGTGTTGGTGTGCACATGGAGGGCATGGGCGGTCCGGCTGAGGTTTCCGGAGTGGGCGAAGTAGGCGGCGACAGTGCTCACGAGGTCGGTCGAGCGGCGCCGGTCGTAGTCGAGGAGGGGTCCGAGGGAGTCGGTGACGAACCCCTCCAGCTCCTGTGCGCGCCGGGGGTCGAAGACGAGCCCGTACATCGCGTACCGCCGTGTCGTGGCGCTCCGGTCGGTCTCGCCGAGGCTGCGCATGACGTCCAGGCAGCGGACGGCCAGGGTGTAGGAGTGCGCGCGGTCGTGCCCGGTGACCCGGTCGGCGACCACGAGCACCGGGGTACCGAGCCTGCGACGCAGCCGTTGGTGCAGTGTCCGTACCGCGGCCTCGGGGTCGTCGGCGCGGAGCAGCATCGTCGCCCGGCCCAGGTATTCCCCCGCGAGGCCGGAGAACTCCGCCGAGAAGGCGTGCAGTTCGCGCACGACGTCGGCGGTGGACCGGTCGTGGCAGTCGGCCGTGACCAGGACGTCCAGCCGGTCGACGTCGACGCCCCGGGCGAGCGCGCGGTCGCGCAGCGCCGGATGGACGGGCTGAAGCGGCGGGTGGGACAGCAACTCCGTGAGCAGTTCGCCCCGTACCCGCTCCTCGGCCTCCACGCGGGCGTCCCGCAGGAGCGCGAGCAGGCCGGTGATCTGGGCCGAGCGCTCCAGCATCCGGACGTCCGCCGACTCGGTGACCGCCCGCCGCCGCAGCGACAGGGAGCCGAGGTGGCTGCCCCCGGCCTGGATGGCGGCCACGCTGAGGACCGTACCGTCGGCTCCCTCGCCGTGGACGCACCGGCCGGTCCGGCGCGCTTCCGCCAGCAGCTCCTTCTCCAGGCGCGGATCCTCCCCTGTGGTCACCGCCCCGGCGGACCGCGTGGCCACGACCTCGTCGTCCCGGTCCCGGATGGTGACCACGCCCTCCAGATGGTCGACCAACGACTGCGCGATGTCACCCGGCCCGCCCCCGGCCAGTACCACATGGGTCAGCGCCTCGTGCACGGCGGCGGCCCGCTCCATGGTGGCGACCTGGTCCTCGATGACGCGGTAGGCGTCCTGGAGCCGCTGGAGCGCCACTCGGCTCTCGTCGTACAGCCGGGCGTTGTTGAGGGCTGTCGCGGCATGGTCGGCGAAGGCGCTGAGGAGGGCGACCTCGTCCTTCTCGAAGGGGCGCTCGGTGCGGTCGGCGGCGAAGAGGACGCCGATCACGCGGTCGCCGACCAGGAGGGGGACGCCGAGCAGTGCCACGAGCCCCTCGTCGGAGACGAGCCGGTCGAAGACGGGATCACGGTGGAAGCCGTCGGCGCGGCGGTAGTCGCTCACCCAGACGGGCGCCCTGGTCTCGATCACCCAGCCGCCGAGCCCGGCCCCGGCGGGCATGCGCGCGGAGGAGAAGTCGGACGAGATGGTGCCGGCCGACGCGCTGAGGGCGAGAGCGCCGCCCGTGTCGCGGAGCGAGAGGTAGACGAAGTCGCTGCCGATCAGCTCGTGCGCCTCCCGGACGATCGACGGCAGCACCTCGTCGACCTCGCCCAGCACGGTCAGCGAGCGGGCCGTCGCGTACAGGCTGCTCAGCTCGCGTTCGCGGCGCAGCCGGTAGGCGGCGAGTTCGCCCTGGCCGCCTTCGCCCGCCGGCTCGGAATCGCTCTGTGCCATCGCTTGCCTTCAACGGAAAGGGAGGTGGTGGATTCACCCACCCCTGAGGTGCGAGGAGTGTAGCGAATCCCCATCTCCCAAAGCGCTTGCTCAGCCCTACTCTCGCCCCACACAGAGCTGTGGCACATGTCCCGACCGGCCGGCGGGCGCCCCCGCACATACCCCTGACCAGAACCGGAGGGATGCCTCCCATGGCCTCATCCGCGCAGGCCCACGTCCAGGGCAACGGCTCCGAGCCCGCCACCGCGCCCGTACGCCGTACCAACTGGAAGCTGCTGGCGGCCGGGCTGACCGGCAGCTCGATCGAGTGGTACGACTTCTTCCTCTACGGCACGGCGGCGGCGCTGGTCTTCCCGCACGTCTTCTTTCCGCACTCGTCCGCGTTCATGGGCACGCTGCTGTCCTTCAGCACCTTCTGGGCGGGGTTCGTGGCCCGGCCGCTGGGCGGGCTGCTCGCCGGTCACTTCGGTGACAAGCACGGCCGCAAGCCCACGGTCGTGGCGTGCCTGATCGGCATGGCCACCGCGACGTTCCTCATCGGCTGTCTGCCGAGCGCGGCGAGCGTCGGGGTGCTGGCACCGGTGCTGCTGGTGCTGCTCCGCTTCGTCCAGGGCGCGGCGGCGGGCGGCCAGTGGGGCGGCATCGCGCTGCTGCTCACGGAGTCGGCTCACCCCAAACGCCGTGGCTTCGCGGGCACGTTCGGCCAGACGAGCGTCCCGGTCGCGGTCATCATCGTGAACCTCATCTTCACCACGACCGGCTCGGTCATCTCGAGCGACGCGTTCCTCGAGTGGGGCTGGCGCATCCCGTTCCTGCTCAGCGCGGTCATGTTCCCGGTCGTCCTGCACATCCAGAACAAGGTCGAGGACACCCCGGACTTCCGCGAACTCCAGGAAGCGGCCGCCCGCAGGCCGGAGGCGAGCGTGGTCCGGGCCCCGCTGACCGAGGCCGTACGCCGCAACTGGCACACCATCCTGCTCGGTTGCGGCACCCTGTCCGCCACCAACAGCCTCTTCTACGTGAGCATCACCGGCCTGCTCAGCTACGGCACGACGACCCTGCACATGGACCGCGACTCCCTGCTCACGGTCACCCTGCTCAGCTCGGCCCTGATGGCCGGGATACTCCCCTACGCGGGCCACCTCTCCGACCGCTTCGGCCGCCGCAAGCTGGTCCTGGTCGGCGGACTCGGCGTGGCCGCATGGGCGTTCCCGTACTTCGCCCTGGTGAATACGGCCTCGGCGCCGCTGGTCTTCGTCGCGATCACCGGCGGTTTCCTCTTCCAGGGGCTCACGTACGGCCCGATGGCGGCCTTCCTCGGTGAGCTGTTCGCGCCCAACGTCCGCTACTCCAGCGCCTCTTTGGCCTACCAGCTCTCCGCCATCGTGGTCAGCGGCGGTACGCCGATCCTGATGACCGCCGTCATCGCGAAGACCGGGACGACCACGCTGGTCGCCGCGTACATCACCCTGATGGGCCTGATCACCTTCGCCAGCGCGTGGTTCCTGCCCGAGACGAACCCGGCCGAGGTGCGCCGCGACCCCGACGTGCTGCCCGGAGCGCAGCTCTACTCCTGACCGGCCGGATTCCCCAACGACGAGGAGCCACAGTCATGTTCACCCCCGAACCGGGCTTCCCGCTCGGTGACGTCCCCGCCGCGTACGCGGCCGAACGCCCCGACTCCGTGGCGGTCCGCGCCGGCGACGCGGAACTGACCTGGGAGGAGCTGTACCGGGCGAGCGACGCGGTCGCACGCGGCCTGAAACTCTCCGGCGTCGCGCGCGGACACATCGTCCCCCTCATGCTGCCCAACGGCCTGGACGTCGTGGTGGCGGCCTTCGCCTGCCTCAGACTCGGCGCGGTACCGCAGCCCTTGTCGACCAGGCTGGCACCGGCGGAGGAGCGGGCGATCCTCGCGCTGTCCGAACCGCCGGTCGTGATCGGCCTCCAGGAGGGTGCGTCCGACCGCTCCACGACCGTGGCCGAGCTGCGCCGGCTGGGCGCCGGTGAGGGCGAGCTGACCACCGTGATCGGCCCTTCGTGGAAGGCGCCCACCTCGGGCGGATCGACCGGCCGGCCGAAGATCATCCTGTCGGGGGCGGAAGGGGCGTTCAACCCCTTCGACATGGAGGCATGGGGACTGCGCCCCGGCGAACAGTCCCTCGTCACCGCCCCCGTCCACCACAACGCCCCCTTCTCCACGGCGATGACGACGCTGTTCAACGGCGGCACGGTCACGCTCCTGGAGCGGTTCGACGCCGAGCGGGTGCTGTCCGAGGTCGAACGGCACGCGATCACCTGGGTGTACCTGGTGCCGACCATGATGCGCCGCATCCTGGCCCTCCCGGAACCGGTCCGCGCCCGCTACGACCTCTCCTCCCTCGTCTCGGTCTGGCACTGCGCCGAACCCTGCCCGCCCGCGACCAAGCAGGCGTGGATCGACTGGCTGGGCGCGGACCGGATCTGGGAGCTGTACGCGGGCACCGAGGCCCAGGCCGGCTGCACGATCTCCGGCACGGAGTGGCTGGCGCACCGGGGGTCGGTGGGCCGTCCCGCCTGGGGCGAGATCAAGATCGTGGGTCTGGACGGCACACCGGTCACCGAGCCCGGAGTCCCCGGTGAGATCTTCATGCGGGTCGCGGAGGGCAAGCCGCCCGCCTTCCGGTACCTGGGGGCCGAGGTCCAGGAGACCGACGGCTGGTCGACCCTCGGCGACATCGGCGAATTCGACGCGGACGGCTATCTGTACCTGCACGACCGCCGGTCCGACATGCTCCTGGTCGGCGGGGTGAACGTCTACCCCGCCGAGATCGAGGGCGCTCTCACCGAACACCCGCACGTCCTGTCCAGCGCGGTCATCGGCCTGCCGGACCCGGACCGGGGCAACCGCGTCCACGCCATCGTGCAGATCGAGGAGGGGCGTACGACCACCCCCGAGGAGATCACCGACTTCCTGGCCACCCGGCTGTCGCCCCACAAGCGGCCCAGGTCGGTCGAGTTGGTGACGGAACCGCTGCGCAGCGCGGCCGGCAAACTCAGGCGCTCGGCCTTGCGTGCGGAGCGCCTGAACTAGTGGAAACGGTGGGAGTGGGCGAAACCGGTCTGGCGTCCAGGTCACGCGGTTGGCCGGGCGATCCGGGTGCGGCGCCCGGTGGTCATTCCGGACGCTCACTCATTCGGCCGACGGGTGGAATCACCGCAAATCAATTTCCGGGACTTACTCTGCGAAAACCCCCGTCGGCGCCCACTCCATCGGAGATCAGAAATGCATGACCAGCAGAATGCGAAGGAAGTCCCCCGGCGTCAATTCGTCGCGCTGTCCGGTGCCCTCGGTGCCGCGGCGGTCCTGACGGGCGCGGCCGCGACGGCCGGCGGTACAGCGGCGGCGGCGAGCGGTGTCGACGCTGGTCCGACCCCCGACTCGTGCCCCACCACGCCTCCCCCGGGCGGCACCAGCTCGTGCCCGCCCACCAGCCTCCAGGGCATTTGCGGCCGGCCCACGGACAACGACCCGCTGTGGCACGACGTCCAGTACTGCACCAGCGGGATCGTCCCCCCGCCGCCACAGACCAAGCCGGACTGTCTGAAGATGACCCCGAATTACATCGTGCTGCACGGAAAGCCGGAGACGACGCACAATTATCTCCTGCTGCCGACGTGCCGAGTCACGGGCATCGAGTGCCCGTTCCTCGTGACCAGCGGGCCGCCGAACTACTGGCACGAGGCGTGGGAGAACGCCCGCAGCGGCGGCGATGTCCCCGTGCAGTACCCGAACATCGGCCTGGGCATCAACTCGCAGACCGCCCGGCGCTACAACCAGCTCCACATCCACATGGCCGGCGTCCGGGTGAGCACGCAGCGGCGCCTTCAGGAACTCGAGTCGCAGAGCCGCATGGCCACGTCCCCCGCACAGTGGGCCAACCCGGCCAACCAGGCCGCCGTCACGGGCTCGGCGGGCGACCGTGTGTACCGCATCCTCCGGCTCCCCAACCTCCGGGACAACCTCTTCAACCTGCTCTACACGAACGTCGTCCGCCCCAACTCGCTGAACATGGCCGCCCAGACGATGATCGTGGTCCCGAAGATGACCGCCGCCGGGTTCGCCGGTGCCTTCTACGTCCTCAACAGCGACACGTCGATCCACGACGGCACGAGCACATGCGACTCCCTGCTCGTGTATAGCTGACGCACATGTGCCGGGCGACCACTACGGGTCGTCCAGCACCTCGGCGGCCCGCTCCTCCAGCACGCCCGCCAGGGCCGATGCGACCAGGGCGACTGTGCGGTCCTCGTCGCGGGCGAGTTGGCGCAGGATCTCCAGCGGGGTGGTTCCCTCCAGTTCGACGAGCGCCTGGATCAGACGAATCCGGGTCGCGGCATCGGCGGTGGGGGCCGCCAGCTGGTCGGCCAGGAGGCTGGTGATGCGGGTCGCGCAGGCGGGGTCCCGGGAGAGGGTGCCCAGGGCTTCGGCCGCGTCCACGTCGTTGGTGCCTTCCACGACCATGCGGACGAGCGTCGGCACGGCGGCCGGCACTCCGTGGGCGCCCAGCGCGAGGGCGGCTTGTCTGCGGACGAGGGCATCCGGGTCCTCCAGCCGGTCCGTGAGCACCGGAATCGCGCCCGGCACCTCCGCCATCCCGGCGATCGCCGTTACCGCGCGCCGCCGGATGCCGACGTCCTCGGAGCATGCGGCGGCAGCCAGCGCCGTCACGCCGTCGTCTCCGGTCCGCGCCAGGGCCCAGCGCAGCGCGCCCGCGACATGAGGGTCCGACTCGGTCAGCACAGCCCCGGCCAGCAGCTCCGCCGGAACCGGCACGCCCTCCGGCGGGGTGAGGACGGCCCGCTGTCTGCGGGCGGCGCTGGCCGAGTCGAGTTCCCGCATGAGTTCCACGACGCGGAGGACGTCCTGCCAGCCGGTGGGCGCGGAGGCGTCGATCACCCGAAGCCGCTCGAGCAGCTCCCGCTCACGCGCCAGGCGGTCCTCCGCCCACTGGATGAGGTCGCCGACCAGGGCGGACGGCGTGAAGGCCGGGTCCTCCAGCGCGCGCCCGATCTGCTTGAGCGACAGCCCGAGGGACCGCAGGCTCTCCACATGGAAGATCCTTCGGACGTCGTCGGCCGAGTACTCGCGATACCCGCCGACGGTCCGCCCGGTCGGCCGCACCAGCCCCAGGGCCTCGTAGTGCCGCAGCATCCGCGCACTCACCCCGGACCGCCGAGCCACCTCCCCAATGAGCAACGTACGTCCTCCTATGCCTCAGCCACCCCGCGCTCCGGACCGAGCACGACCGTACGCTTCGCCTCCTCGACCGCCGCGTCGAAACCGGCCTCCGGGTTCTGCCTCAGTACCTCGGTGGCGCGCGCGTGCGCCGCGACGACCGGGTCCGGGTGCTCGGCGGCCTCCGCCAGCGCGGGCCGGCTCTCCTCTCCGAGGCCGACCAGAGCCCGGCTCAGGCTCAACCGCACGTCACGATCACCACGCCCGAGCTGCCGGACCAGCTCGTCGGCCAAGGCCCGCGCCTCCCCCGCGGGCACAAGCACCACCGCCACACGCCAAGCGGTCCGTGCGACTTCGTCATCGGCGTCACGCAGGAGGTCACGGGTGATCCAGCCCCACGTGCTCTTGTCGTCGACCTTGGAGAGCGTGTGCAACGCCTGGCTACGGGCCTGACCGCAGTCGGAGCCCAGTTCCACTCGGAGCCGAGGCAAGGTGATGTCCGGCGGGAGACGCGTCAACGCCCAGGACAGCATGTCTCGCACGAAGAAGTCGGGCTCTACGGCACACCGCTCGACGAGAGTCTCCAGGAAGACGGGATCGGCACGCGAACCGACCGCCATGGCTGCCTGAAGCCGAACCGACGTGTCCTTGGCACCCATGGCCTTGACCAGATGAGTGTGCTGAGCGGTCATGTCGATGGGGACCACCTCCAGCACCCCAGTGGAAACCTTGCCACTGTGTCAGGGTCAAGTGCCTGCCATCTGTCCCGGTCCGAGCCGCCTGCGCAGCGCTTCGTTGCTCACCGTCTCCGGTATGTCGGGGTGCGGGCCGGGGGTGGCCGACCAGGACGAGCGCGCCGGCCCGGCGGACCTCGACGCCGTTGACCGCCTGTGCGACGAACGCCCGTTGGAGATCTCTTTGAAGCGCGTGCGGGTCCTCACGAGGGCGGCTTGGGCCGGTCGACCCAGTGCGTGGCGCGTTACCAAAACCCCGGTAAGGGCCTGATACGCCAACTCGGTCGCCATGGTGATGGATCGACAGGTAGCCGCGCAGGCACGGCTCCCGGTGATCACGGAGTGTCGAATTCGCTGACCACCGCAACGGAAGACCGTGCCTGCCGGGCTGGGCCAACTCGCCGGATCTGCTCTGGACGAGGGCGGTAACCAGGGCCTGGCTCAGTGGTTCTCTGCCCCTGCTTCCTTGTCGGCCTGTTGCTTCTCGGCGGTGACATAGCTGTTACGGCCTGTGAAGCCGCCCCGGCGGGCGGCGCCTCCGCCCGAGGTCGGCGAGCCCCGACGGCCGGCAGTGGCGGGCGCCGCGGCGCGTAGCCTCGGGGCCAGT
>NZ_WWKH01000387.1:0-8475 GCF_009865595.1 Streptomyces sp. SID1328
GTCGACGGCTGGGCCGCGCTGTACGACGCGTCCGGGGCCGTCGTCGCCGCCGCGCCCGAGTGGGCGGGGCGCCGGGCCGCCCGGCTCACCGCCGACGTCGAGCGGCTGCGGGAACGCCCCGCTCCCGCCTCCTCGGTGGTCGCCGCCCCCGACACCGAGGACCGCATCGAGCTGCACTCGCTGGGCACGGGCCGCCGCCCCCGCGCCGCACTCGCCGTCGGCACCGCATCCGCCCCCGGCACCGCCGAGCGCTACGCCGTGCACTCCGCCATCGCCCTGCTCACCCTCACCACCGAGCGTTCCCGCTCCCTGCACGCCGCCGAACAGCGGGTCGGCGCGGCCGTACTGCGGATGCTGCTCGCGGGTGAGCCCGACCACGCCCGCGCGGTCGCCGGCGACCTGTACGGCGGGCTGCTGGACGCGCCGTTCCGGCTGCTGGTCGCCGAGTCCGCGCCGCGGCAGGGGACGGACGGCGATCCGCTGGACGCGCTCGCGGAGGCCGCCGAGTCCGCCGCCGCCCGCTCCGGCGAAGCCGTGCTGGTGGTACCCGAACGGGACCGGCTGGTGGTGCTGGCCACCGACGGCGGCGCGGCCGTCACCGCCTGCACGGCCTACGCGAGCGCGCTGGAGGCGGCCCGCCTCGTCCCGGAGTCCAAGGGGGGTGACGACGAGGCACTCGTGGTCGGTCTCTCCGCCCCGGCCGGCCCCATCGCGGCCGCCTCCGCCTACCGCCAGGCCGAGCAGGCACTCTCGGTGGCCCGGCGGCGCGGCCGGGTCCTGGTCGAGCACGAGCACGTAGCGGCCGGCTCGGTCCTCCCGCTGCTGGCCGACGACGCGGTACGGGCCTTCGCCGACGGCCTGCTGCGGGCGCTGCGCGACCACGACGCCACCGGGCGCGGGGACCTCGTCGCCTCGCTGCGGGCGTGGCTGTCCCGGCACGGGCAGTGGGACGCGGCCGCCGCCGACCTCGGCGTGCACCGGCACACCCTGCGCTACCGGATGCGCCGGGTCGAGGAGATCCTCGGCCGCTCGCTGGACGACCCGGACGTCCGGATGGAGCTGTGGCTGGCGCTGAAGGCGACCTCGGGGGAGTAGCCACCCCCCGCGCCCACCCCGCCGAACCGGCGCATCGGCGACCCGTTTCCGTACGACTCGGACAAGCGACCGCCGCGCCCGCCCGCCCTACCGTGGATCACGCACATCACCCCCGACGCGGAAGGGCCGGACCCGCACATGACCTCCACCCACGCCTTCTGGCTGGCCGGCCGCCAGGCCACCGGCGAGGACAGCTTCGACGTCTCCTCCCCGTGGGACGGCCGCGTCGTCGGCCGGGCGAGCGTGCCCACCGACGCCCAGGTCGAAGAGGCCGTGGCCGCCGCGTACGCGGTCCGCGACGAGTTCGCCGCCGTCCCCGCGCACGTCCGCGCCACCGCCCTCGACCACGTCGCGGGGCGGCTGACCGAGCGCGCCGAGGAGATCGCCCAGCTCATCTCCGGCGAGAACGGCAAGCCCATCAAGTGGGCGCGCGGCGAGGTCGCCCGTGCCGTCTCCGTGTTCCGGCTCGCGGCCGAGGAGGCCCGGCGGTTCAACGGCGGCGAGGCCCAGCGACTCGACACCGACGCGGGCGGCCAGGGCCGCATGGCGCTGGTCCGTCGCTTCCCCAAGGGCGTCGTCCTCGGCATCGCGCCGTTCAACTTCCCGCTGAACCTGTGCGCGCACAAGGTCGCCCCGGCCATCGCCGCCGGTGTCCCGATCATCCTCAAGCCCGCCCCGGCCACCCCGCTGTCCGGCCTGGTCATCGGCGAGCTGCTGGCCGAGACCGACCTGCCCGCCGGGTCCTGGAGCGTGCTGCCGGTCGCCAACGACAAGATGCCCGCGCTGGTCCAGGACGAGCGCCTCCCGGTGATCTCCTTCACCGGCTCCGAGCAGGTCGGTTACGCGATCATGGACTCGGTGCCGCGCAAGCACTGCACGCTGGAACTGGGCGGAAACGGCGCGGCCGTCGTCCTCGGCGACTGGGCGAGCGACGCCGACCTGGACTGGGCCGCGAGCCGCATCGCCACCTTCTCCAACTACCAGGGCGGCCAGTCCTGCATCTCGGTGCAGCGTGTGATCGTGGATGGCGCGGTGTACGAGCGGCTGCTGCCGCGCATCGTCGCCGCCGTCGAGGCCCAGGTCACGGGTGACCCGGCCGACGACAAGACCGAGGTCGGCCCGCTGGTCAGCGAGGCCGCCGCGCAGCGCGTCGAGTCCTGGGTGAACGAGGCCGTCGAGCTGGGCGCCACCCTGCTCACCGGCGGCGAGCGCGACGGCGCCACCTACGCGCCGACCGTCCTCACCGGCGTGCCGGCCGGTGCCACCCTCGCCACCGAGGAGGTCTTCGGCCCGGTCCTCACCGTCACGAAGGTCGACGGCGAGGCCGAGGCGTTCGCCGCGGTCAACGACTCCAAGTACGGCCTCCAGGCAGGCGTGTTCACCCACGACATCCAGGCCGCCTTCCGCGCCCACCGCGCCCTCGAGGTCGGTGGCGTCGTCATCGGCGACGTCCCGTCCTACCGCGCGGACCAGATGCCGTACGGCGGCGTGAAGCAGTCCGGCGTCGGCCGCGAGGGCGTCCGCTCCGCGATGGACGACTACACCTACGAGCGCGTCCTGGTCCTCACGGGCCTCGCACTCTGACCTGCCACGGACAGGTCACCACCGGAACGGCCGGAGCCCGCTGTGCGGGGGCTCCGGCCGTTCTGTTCTCGCGCCTTTGACAGCGGCACCGATCGTGCGATCGGTTTGAGGGGCACAAGTCCCTGGTCCCGGCCCTCGAAACGGTCTGAGCGGCCGTTGTCCCCCCGCGCGGCCGTTCACCTGAACGGACGCGCAAGGGGTGGTGGGGCGGGCCCGATTCAGGTACCAACGATCCAGTAGCAACGGGTCGGTTACCTACGGTCCGCCAACATCCCTCTTCGCGGCGAGGTGAGCCTCATGTCCGCCCCCACCACTCAACGCACCAACGTCTCCGAGCGCGAGGCCCGGCAGGTGGCGGAGGCCGCCCGCGAGCAGAACTGGCGCAAGCCCAGCTTCGCCAAGGAACTGTTCCTCGGGCGCTTCCGGCTCGACCTCATCCACCCCCACCCGCTCCCCGACGCCGAGAGCGTCCGGCGCGGCGAGACCTTCCTCGCCGAGCTGCGCGCCTTCTGCGAGACGGAGATCGACGCGGCCCGCATCGAGCGCGAGGCCCGCATCCCCGACGAGGTCGTGGCCGGCCTGAAGCGGCTCGGCGCCCTCGGCATGAAGATCGACACCAAGTACGGCGGCCTGGGCCTCTCCCAGCTCTACTACAACAAGGCCCTCGCCCTGGTGGGCTCGGTCAGCCCCGCCGTCGGCGCGCTGCTCTCCGCCCACCAGTCGATCGGCGTCCCGCAGCCGCTGAAGATCTTCGGCACCCAGGAGCAGAAGGACGCCTTCCTGCCCCGCTGCGCCACCACCGCCATCTCCGCCTTCCTGCTCACCGAGCCGGACGTCGGCTCGGACCCCGCGCGGCTGGCCACCATGGCCGTCCCGGAGGGTGACCAGTACGTCCTGGACGGCGTGAAGCTGTGGACCACCAACGGTGTCGTGGCCGACCTGCTGGTCGTCATGGCGCGGGTGCCGAAGTCCGAGGGGCACCCCGGCGGCATCACCGCGTTCGTGGTGGAGGCCGACGCCGAGGGCATCACGGTGGAGAACCGTAACGCCTTCATGGGCCTGCGCGGCATCGAGAACGGCGTCACCCGCTTCCACCGGGTGCGGGTCCCGGCCGCCAACCGGATCGGCCCCGAGGGGGCCGGTCTGAAGATCGCGCTCACCACGCTGAACACCGGCCGGCTGTCGCTGCCCGCGATGTGCGCCGGCGCGGGCAAGTGGTGCCTGAAGATCGCCCGCCAGTGGGCCGCCGAGCGCGAGCAGTGGGGCAAGCCGGTCGCGCTGCACGAGGCCGTCGGCTCCAAGATCAGCTTCATCGCGGCGACCACCTTCGCGCTGGAGGCCGTCGTCGACCTCGCCTCCCAGATGGCCGACGAGGACCGCAACGACATCCGCATCGAGGCCGCGCTCGCCAAGCTGTACGGCTCGGAGATGTCCTGGCTGATGGCGGACGAGCTGGTCCAGATCCGGGGCGGGCGGGGCTACGAGACCGCCGAGTCGCTCGGGGCGCGCGGCGAGCGGGCCGTACCGGCCGAGCAGATGCTGCGCGACCTGCGCATCAACCGCATCTTCGAGGGCTCCACCGAGATCATGCACCTGCTGATCGCGCGCGAAGCCGTCGACGCCCACCTCTCGGTCGCCGGTGACCTCATCGACCCCGACAAGTCCCTCCAGGACAAGGCGAGGGCCGGTGCGGGCGCGGGCGTCTTCT
Organism: Streptomyces sp. SID1328; assembly: GCF_009865595.1. Taxonomy (NCBI): domain Bacteria; kingdom Bacillati; phylum Actinomycetota; class Actinomycetes; order Kitasatosporales; family Streptomycetaceae; genus Streptomyces; species Streptomyces sp. SID1328. The sequence goes on from NZ_WWKH01000387.1 coordinate 4,388, forward strand.
ACGCCAAGTGGCTGCCGAAGCTGGTCGCGGGGCCGGGCCAGCTCCCGTCGTCGTACGCCGAGTTCAAGCACGGCGTCGACCTGTCCGGGCATCTGCGGTTCGTCGAGCGGCACGCCCGCAAGCTGGCCCGCGCGACCTTCTACGGGATGTCCCGCTGGCAGGGCCGGATGGAGACCAAGCAGGGCTTCCTCGGCCGGATCGTGGACATCGGCGCGGAGCTGTTCGCCATGAGCGCGGCCTGCGTCCGGGCCGAGCGGCTGCGGCGCGAGGGCGAGCACGGCCGCGAGGCGTACCAGCTCGCCGACGCCTTCTGCCGCCAGGCCCGCGTTCGCGTCGACGAGTTGTTCGCCCGCCTGTGGCACAACACCGACGGCGTCGACCGCAAGGTGGTCAAGGGCGTCCTCGGCGGCGCCTACGAGTGGCTGGAGGAGGGCGTCCTCGACCCCTCGGGAGACGGCGCCTGGATCGCGGACGCCACGCCGGGAGCGAGCGAACGCGTCAACGCCCGCCGCCCCTACGGCGCTTAGCCGCTAGCAGTACTTGTCGCTGCCGTTCCGGGTCGTCCACGAGCAGGTGTCGACCTTGGAGCCGTTCGACTTGGTCAGGGTCGCCGTGTCGCTGGTGTTGTTCCAGACGTACGCACGGCGGCCCTGGTACTTGTCCGAGGTGGTGTCGCGGCCGCTGCCGGTGTGGACCTTCATGTACTTCCCGGCGCCGATCTTGACGTTCGGGAAGGAGTACCTGTGGTTCGAGGCGTCCTTCAGGATCCAGCCCTTCAGCGAGACCGCCGAGCGGCTGGTGTTCTTGAGCTGCACCCACTCGCCGTTGAGGCTGGAGTTGGACCGGGTGTCCTTGCCGGGGCTGTCGAAGTAGACCCGGTGGATCTGGACACTGCCGGCCGCCTGGGCCGGGGTGCTCAGCAGGGTGCCGGTGAGCAGGGCCGCGCCGGCGAGAGCGGGCAGGGTGGCGCGAAGGCGCAGGGTACGCACGAAGAGATCCCCCCAAGGATGTCGTCCACGAAGACGCTGCACGGGCGAGAAGTTCACCCGTTCAACTGAATTGTTATCACAGGATCTTCACTCCGGGTTCACAAAGGGGGAACCTTCCTGCGCCATGGGACCCCTTTCCGGCCATCCGGCCAGGGGACGCGCGGTCCGGGTGGCCACCGGGTGCGGCCACAATGGGGGGATGACCGACAGTCCCGCCAGCCCCGCCCCGCTCGCCGACCCGCACCTCGTGTTCGACCCCGTCGCGGGCGACGGCCCGAAGGACGTGGTGATCCTCGGCTCCACCGGGTCCATCGGCACCCAGGCCATCGACCTGGTGCTGCGCAACCCCGACCGCTTCCGGGTCACCGCCCTCTCCGCGAACGGCGGCCGGGTGGACCTCCTCGCCGAGCAGGCGCGCAGGCTCGGGGTACGTACCGTCGCGGTGGCCCGCGAGGACGCGGCACCGGCGCTGCGCGAGGCCCTGGCCGGGCAGTACGGCACCGAGCCGCTCCCTGAGATCCTGGTGGGCCCGGACGCCGCCGCCCAGCTCGCCGCCTCCGACTGCCACACCGTCCTGAACGGGATCACCGGCTCCATCGGCCTCGCGCCGACGCTGGCCGCCCTGGAGGCCGGCCGCACCCTGGCACTGGCCAACAAGGAATCGCTGATCGTCGGCGGCCCCCTGGTCAAGGCGCTGGCCAAGCCTGGCCAGATCATCCCGGTCGACTCCGAGCACGCGGCCCTCTTCCAGGCCCTCGCCTCCGGTACCCGCGCCGATGTGCGCAAGCTGGTCGTCACCGCCTCCGGCGGCCCCTTCCGCGGCCGCACCAAGGTCGAGCTGGCGGACGTCACCGTCGCCGACGCCCTCGCGCACCCCACCTGGGCGATGGGCCCGGTGATCACGGTCAACTCCGCGACCCTGGTCAACAAGGGCCTGGAGGTCATCGAGGCCCACCTGCTCTACGACATTCCCTTCGACCGCATTGAGGTGGTCGTGCATCCCCAGTCGTATGTCCACTCGATGGTCGAGTTCACCGACGGTTCCACGATCGCCCAGGCGACGCCCCCCGACATGGGTGGGCCGATCGCCATCGGCCTGGGCTGGCCCGAGCGCGTCCCGGACGCCGCCCCGGCTTTCGACTGGAGCAAGGCGTCCACCTGGGAGTTCTTCCCGCTGGACAATGACGCCTTCCCCTCGGTGAACCTCGCCCGGCACGTGGGCCGGCTCGCGGGCACCGCCCCGGCGGTGTTCAATGCGGCCAACGAGGAGTGCGTCGAAGCCTTCCTGGGCGGCGCTCTGCCCTTCAACGGGATCATGGAGACCGTCGTCCGGGTGGTCGAGGAACACGGCACCCCGGTCACGGGAACTTCACTCACGGTGTCGGACGTCCTCGAAGCGGAGACCTGGGCCAGGGCCAGGGCCCGTGAACTGACCAACCGGACGGCTACCGCGGAGGCGCGTGCATGACGACCTTGATGTTCATCCTCGGCATAGTGGTCTTCGCGGTCGGTCTGCTGGTCTCGATCGCCTGGCACGAGCTGGGGCACCTGTCCACGGCCAAGCTCTTCGGCATCCGCGTCCCGCAGTACATGGTCGGATTCGGCCCGACCATCTGGTCACGGCACAAGGGCGAGACCGAGTACGGCATCAAGGCCGTCCCGCTCGGCGGCTACATCCGCATGATCGGCATGTTCCCGCCGGACGACGCGGGCCGGGTCTCCGCCCGCTCCACCTCCCCGTGGCGCGGCATGATCGAGGACGCCCGTTCGGCGGCGTACGAGGAGCTCAAGCCGGGCGACGAGACGCGGATGTTCTACACGCGCAAGCCGTGGAAGCGCGTCATCGTCATGTTCGCCGGGCCGTTCATGAACCTGATCCTGGCCGTCGGGCTCTTCCTCACCGTGCTGATGGGCTTCGGCGTCCAGCAGGAGACCAACACCGTCTCCTCGGTCTCCGCCTGCGTCATCGCGCAGAACCAGAACCGCGACGACTGCAAGAAGTCCGACCCGGCCTCCCCGGCGGCCGCCGCCGGGATCAAGGCGGGCGACAAAATCGTCTCCTTCGACGGCAAACCCACCGCGAAGTGGAACACCCTCTCCGACCTCATCCGGGACAGCGCGGGCCGCAACGTCCCGATCGTGGTCGAGCGGGACGGCAGGAAGCTCACCCTGCACGCCACCATCGCCACCAACCAGGTGGCCAAGAAGGACTCCAGCGGCACCTACGTCCAGGGCCAGTACGTCACGGCCGGCTTCCTCGGCTTCAGCCCGGCGCGCGGTGTCGTCAAGCTCGGCTTCGGCGACTCGGTGGTCTGGATGGGCGACCAGGTCGGCCACGCCGTGGAGTCCCTCGTCGACCTGCCCGGCAAGGTCCCGGCCCTGTGGAACGCCGCCTTCGGCGACGGCCCCCGCGAGCCGGACTCCCCGATGGGCATCGTCGGCGCCGCCCGCGTCACCGGCGAGATCGCCACGCTGGACATCCCGGCCTCCCAGCAGGTGGCCATGGCCGTCTTCGTGGTCGCCGGGTTCAACCTCTCGCTGTTCCTCTTCAACATGCTCCCGCTGCTCCCGCTCGACGGCGGGCACATCGCGGGCGCCCTGTGGGAGTCGCTGCGCCGCCAGGTGGCCCGTGTGCTGCGCCGCCCCGACCCCGGCCCGTTCGACGTGGCGAAGCTGATGCCGGTGGCCTATGTGGTGGCCGGGATCTTCGTCTGCTTCACCGTGCTCGTGCTCATCGCGGACGTGGTCAACCCGGTCCGGATCTCCTGACCTCGTACGACCAGGAAAAGCGGCCCGGAACTCCAGGTTCCGGGCCGCCGCCCATTGGGTGGGTTTGCCGGGTGGGATGTGCTGGCGGACAGCCCGGTGTCGTAATCTCAAAGCCTGGAGCCCGCGGTTCACGGGACCGGATCTTGATCCACGACTTGGGGTTGCACAGCAGATGACTGCGATTTCTCTCGGCATGCCGTCCGTACCGACCAAGATCGCCGAGCGGCGCAAGAGCCGTCAGATCCAGGTCGGCTCCGTCGCGGTCGGCGGAGACGCCCCCGTGTCGGTGCAGTCGATGACGACGACCCGTACCTCGGACATCGGGTCGAC
>NZ_WWKH01000388.1:0-9419 GCF_009865595.1 Streptomyces sp. SID1328
GGCCAGCGCGGCCGGCACGATGCCGATGAACAGCAGGCCGGAAAGGGTGCCGGGCCCGCCGGGGCTGGTGCCCAGCAGGTCGGAGGCGGAGGCCGCCGAGGCACCGAAGTCCAGCCCGGCCTCGGTGAAGAAGCCGGTGGGCAGCAGGGTCAGCGACCAGGGCGCGAGAACCAGCAGCGGGGTGCCGAGCTGCGCCAGGAAGCGCAGGAGGTGGGCGACCGGGTCGGAGCGGCGCAGCACGAGCACGCCGACGCCGAGCACCAGCGCCGCGGGCCAGACCACGGGGGTGAACGCGGTGGTGATGGTCAGCAGCAGCGCGTACGCCCAGGTGGCGCGCCAACTGCCGCGTCCGCCGGACGGGTTCGCGAGGCCGCTGGCGGCGACGCCCGCGCGGGCGATCAGCGGGAGCAGTACGGCGAGTACGGCGGTGCCGATGCGGCCCTGCGCCAGCGCGCCGGTGGTGGCGGGCAGGAAGGCGTACGCGACGGCCGTCCAGGCGCGCAGCAGCCGGGAGCTGACGAGGGGTCGGGAGGCGAAGTAGGCGGTGAAGCCGGCCAGCGGCACCGAGCAGACCAGCAGCACGGTGACCGCGAGCCCGGTGGAGCCGAAGAAGAGCGAGGCGAGCGTCGCCACCACCGCGAGGTAGGGCGGCGCGGAGGTGGTGCTGCCGGCGCCGACCGGGTGCCAGGCGGCGGCGAAGCCGGCCCACAGGTCGCTCGCGCCGGGCGGGGCGGGCAGCAGCGCGCCTCCCGCGAGGGCACCGCCGCCGAGCAGGGCGCGGCAGGCGGCCAGGGAGATCAGCAGCAGGGCGAGGAAGAGCACGGGGCCTGGCTTGCGGGCGATGCGCTTGAGCCGGGCGAACTGCTCGATCTCCAGGAAGTCGGCGTCGTCGCCGCCGGGTCCGGACTCGACCGCGCTGCCGTGGCGGCCGGCCGAGGTGTCGACGTCGGAGTTGCTGGAGAAGTTGGCGGCGATCTGCTCGGCCGTGGCGCGGATGGTGGCGCCGGGCGGCGGGAACAGCTGCCGCAGTTCGTCCTTGTCGATCTGGGAGGGGCCCCGGCTGCGGCGGGCGGCGAGGATGCGCTCGGGGCGCAGCAGGACGCCCAGCAGGCCGCGGATCTCGTCGAGGGCCTGGCCGGGCACCTTGCCGACCAGGTAGGCGAGGGTGCGCAGGAGGGTGCCGAGGACGAGCCGGAGCAGCACCCAGGGCAGCGCGGCCGTGCGGGTGTTGGCGAGCAGGGTGTGGACGGCACCGGCCTTGTCGACCTTGTGCGGGGAGGCGGTGGTGCGGCCCGCGCAGTCGACGGTGCGGCGCTCGCGGGAGGCGGCCTCCGCGTGCCGGACGACGGCGTCGGGGGCGATCAGGACGCGGTAGCCCTCGGTGTGGGCGCGCCAGCACAGGTCGACGTCGTCACGCATCAGGGGCAGCCGGCGGTCGAACCCGCCGAGCCGCTCGTAGACGTCACGGCGGATCAGCATGCCCGCGGTGGAGACGGAGAGCACGGTGCGGACGTGGTCGTGCTGGCCCTGGTCCTGTTCGCGGCGGTCCAGACCGGTCCAGCGGCGGCCGGAGTTGGCGATGGAGACGCCGACCTCCAGCAGTTGCCTGCGGTCGTACCAGCCGCGGAGCTTGGGGCCGACCACGGCCACGTCGTCGCGGCCGAGTTCGAGTTCGTTGTCCACGACCCGCAGCATCTGGGCGAGCGCGTCGGGCTCCGGGGCGCAGTCGTCGTGCAGCAGCCAGAGCCACTGGACCGGCTCACCGTAAGGCAGTTCGGGCAGGTCGTAGGCGTCGTCGCGCCAGGTGCGCGTGGCCGGGTCCCAGCTGTTCGGGCGCCTGAGATAGGGCAGGTCGTCCGGGGTGAGGACCGGGGCGAGGCGGGTGGCCTCGTCCACGGCCTGGCCGAAGCCGGTGCGCCGGGCCAGGTGGACGACGGCCTCGTCCCCCAGGGTCTCGGTGACCAGTTGGGCGGAGTCGTCCGCGCTGCCGGTGTCGGCCGCCACCGCGTACTGCACGGGGCGCTCCTGACTCAGCAGCCCGGCGAGCGCGTCAGGCAGCCAGCGGGCGCCGTCATGGGTGACGAGGACGGCCGTCACCACATGGCGCGGGAACTCAGGCGTGGCAGCTTCGTGTTGGGCTGCCGTATGGCTGTGCACGGACATCGAGGTACGGGCCCCGGTTCGATGGACTGCGGTGGACGCCTGTGCCCATCAAGGACCGCGGGGCGTCTCGGACGAGCGCCCACACTATCGGTCGGTCATGACGACGGCCCGCCGCCTGTGGACAACCCACGTGCGACGGGCCGTTCGCCCCGTATGTGCGTGTGCCCGGCGGCCGTTCGCCGGCCGGCGGCGCGTGCCCCGGTCAGACGGCGGCCTTCTTCAGCCGGCGGCGCTCCCGCTCGGACAGGCCGCCCCAGATGCCGAAGCGCTCGTCGTTGGCGAGGGCGTACTCGAGGCACTCGGAGCGCACCTCGCAGGCGAGGCAGACCTTCTTGGCCTCTCTCGTGGAGCCGCCCTTCTCGGGGAAGAAGGACTCGGGATCGGTCTGGGCGCACAGAGCGCGCTCCTGCCAGCCGAGTTCCTCGTCCGCCTCGTCGACCAGCAGTTGCTCCACCAGCTCGGTCATGTGCGCCCCTCGTCTGTTCTTCACGTCCCCGTGCCTGGCCGGTCCCGGCCGAACGACACGAGTGAAATTACAAGTGTGCTGCTCCGAGCGAGTCAAGCCGAGATCTGCTATTGAGCCCGTTATTCACTCTGCGGAACCAAGGCCTTGCGTTAAGTGTTCAAATCGGCATAAACCTTGACACATGGCTGAGGACCCGAGGGGCGCCGCCCGGATGTGCGCCATGTGTCCCGAGTACCGGGCGCACAAACCTTTCACCTGAGAGATGCACCGGATGAGGTGAAGGATGTCCCTCGAACCGGGCCCCGAGTTGACACGGCAGGTATGAACGGGTGTCCTAGTGGGCATGCTCGCCGACTTCGCACCCGCCACGACCCGCACCGCCGGGTCCCTCGGTGCTGCCGGCATGCGTCTCAGCTGTTGTTGCTGTCCCTGCTGTTGAGCCGACCGCGCTCCAGCGGACCCCGGGCCCACTCCGGCCCCGCGTGTCCCGCCGTTCCCCCACCCCGTCGGGGACACCCGCCCGTACGCCCGTGATCCGGGCCGGGGCCCAGCGACACCCAGCCGCCGCCTCTCCGCCGAGGAACCCCACACCCCCATGAACAGCGACAACGACCTCCAGATCGCCGGTGACCTCCTCGAAGTGCCCCACCTGCTGCAGCCGCCCCGCGAGCACCCGGTGACCGTCGCCGAGTTCGCCGGGCTGGCCCGCGCGGTCGCCGCCGACCGCGACCGGTGGGCGCACCTGGTCCGCTACGACGCCACCACCCGCTGGTACCACCGGCTGCGCACCGGCCCCGGCTACGAGGTGTGGCTGCTGTCCTGGGTGCCGGGCCAGGGCAGCGGGCCGCACGACCACGGGCGCTCCTCCGGCATCCTCACCGTGCTGGAGGGCACCCTGACCGAGCGCACCGACCGGGGCACCCGCACCCTCACCGCCGGCGCCCAGCGGGTCTTTGCGCCCGGCTACGTGCACGACGTGGTCAACGACGCGCTGGAGCCCGCGGTCAGCCTGCACATCTACTATCCGGGCCTCACCGAGATGCCCATGCACACGTCACAGCACTGCGAGGCCCGTACGGAGCCGAGCCCGGCCGCGGTGTGATCACCGGCCGCACGCGCTGTCGGCGGCTGCTGACACACTGATCCCATGCGCATTGTGGTTCTGGCAGGCGGCATCGGCGGTGCCCGGTTCCTGCGCGGTCTGAAGCAGGCCGCCCCGGACGCGGACATCACGGTCATCGGCAACACCGGCGACGACATCCATCTCTTCGGGCTGAAGGTCTGTCCCGACCTCGACACCGTGATGTACACGCTCGGCGGCGGCATCAACGAGGAACAGGGCTGGGGGCGGGCGGACGAGACCTTCCACCTCAAGGAGGAGCTCGCCGCCTACGGCGCCGGACCGGGCTGGTTCGGGCTCGGCGACCGGGACTTCGCCACTCACATCGTGCGGACCCAGATGCTGGGCGCCGGGTATCCGCTGAGCGCGGTCACCGAGGCGCTCTGCGACCGCTGGAAGCCGGGCGTGAAGCTGATCCCGATGACCGACGACCGGGTGGAGACCCACGTCGCCGTCGACCTGGACGGCGAGCGCAAGGCGGTCCACTTCCAGGAGTACTGGGTGCGGCTGCGCGCCTCGGTGCCCGCCGAGGCGGTCGTGCCGGTCGGCGCCGAGCAGGCCAAGCCCGCGCCCGGTGTGCTGGAGGCCATCGCGGAGGCCGACGTCATCCTCTTCCCGCCGTCCAACCCGGTGGTGTCCGTAGGCACCATCCTCGCGGTGCCCGGTATCCGGGAGGCCATCGCGGAGGCGGGCGTCCCGGTGGTCGGGCTCTCCCCCATCGTCGGTGACGCGCCGGTGCGCGGCATGGCCGACAAGGTGCTCGCCGCCGTCGGCGTGGAGTCCACCGCCGCCGCGGTCGCCGCGCACTACGGCTCCGGGCTGCTGGACGGCTGGCTGGTCGACACCGTGGACGCCGGTTCCGTCGGTACGGTGGAGGCGGCCGGCATCCGCTGCCGTGCCGTCCCGCTGATGATGAGCGACCTGGACGCGACCGCCGCGATGGCGCGCGCGGCGCTGGAGCTGGCCGGGGAGGTGCGGACCGCGTGAGTGAGTACCGGGTCTGGGCGCCCTCCGGTCTGCCCGAGGTGGCGCCGGGCGCCGACCTGGCCAAGCTGATCGCCGCGGCCGAGCCGGGTCTTGCCGACGGGGACGTGCTGCTCGTCACCTCCAAGATCGTCTCCAAGGCCGAGGGACGCCTCGTGCGGGCCGCCGACCGGGAGGCCGCGATCGACGCCGAGACCGTGCGCGTGGTGGCCCGGCGCGGAGCCCTGCGCATCGTGGAGAACCGGCAGGGCCTGGTCATGGCCGCCGCCGGGGTCGACGCGTCCAACACCGCCGAGGGCACCGTGCTGCTGCTGCCCGAGGACCCGGACGCCTCCGCGCGGGCGATCCGCGAGGGCCTGCGGGAGGCGCTGGGCGTCACCGTGGGCGTGATCGTCACCGACACCTTCGGCCGCCCCTGGCGCGCCGGGCTCACCGACGTGGCGATCGGCGCGGCCGGGGTGCGGGTCCTGGACGACCTGCGCGGCGGCACCGACGCGCACGGCAACCCGCTCTCCGCGACCGTCGTCGCCACCGCCGACGAACTCGCCTCGGCCGGCGACCTGGTCAAGGGCAAGGCCTCGGGCCTGCCGGTGGCGGTCGTACGCGGCCTGCCCCACGTGGTCACCGGCGCGGCCGAGCAGGGCGAGGGCGCGCGGGCGATGGTGCGCTCCGCGCGGGACGACATGTTCCGGCTCGGCACCTCCGAGGCGGTGCGGGAGGCGCTGAGCCTGCGCCGTACCGTACGGGCCTTCACCGACGAGCCGGTCGACCCCGGCTCGGTACGCCGGGCGGTGGCCGCCGCCGTGACCGCGCCCGCCCCGCACCACACCACGCCGTGGCGGTTCGTGCTGCTGGAGTCGGCCGAGTCCCGGCTCGCGCTGCTGGACGCGATGCGGGACGCCTGGATCGCCGACCTGCGCCGGGACGGCAAGAGCGAGGAGTCCATCGCCAAGCGGGTCCGGCGCGGTGAGGTACTGCGCAACGCCCCGTACCTGGCCGTGCCCTGCCTCGTCATGGACGGCTCGCACACCTACGGCGACGCGCGGCGGGACGCGGCCGAGCGGGAGATGTTCGTGGTCGCCACGGGCGCGGGCGTGCAGAACTTCCTGGTCGCGCTGGCCGGGGAGCGGCTGGGCTCGGCCTGGGTGTCGTCCACGATGTTCTGCCGTGACGTGGTCCGCGAGGTGCTGGACCTGCCCGCCGGCTGGGATCCGATGGGCGCGGTGGCGATCGGTCACCCGGCCCAGGAGCCCCCGGCCCGGCCTGCGCGGGAGGCGGGGGCCTTCATCGAGGTGCGCTGAGGCGGGTTCCGCCGGGGAGGCCCTAGTCTCATAGGGCACCCCCGCCCCATCCGCACCCCTAGGACCTCTCCCCGTGGCAGGACGTTTCGCCCCCCGGCCCCCGTCGCCCGCGACCGTGCGCGACGCGGTTGCGGCACCCGTGGTGCCCCGGCAGGCGGCCGGGCCCCGGACGCGGACGTGGGTGCCCCGGGGGCCGTACGACCTCGGTCTGGTGCTCGGGCCGCTGCGGCGCGGGGGCGGTGACCCGACGTTCCGCGCGACGCGTGACGGTTCGGTGTGGCGGGCCACCCGTACCCCCGCCGGGCCCGGCACGCTCCGCGTGTACGCGGGCGGCGGTGAGGTGCGCGGCGAGGCCTGGGGGCCCGGCGCCGACTGGCTGCTGGACCGGCTGCCCGGACTGCTGGGCGCCGCCGACGAGCCCGATCTCTTCGAGCCCCGGCACCGGCTGGTCGCCCTCGCCCGGCACCGGCGCCCCGGACTGCGGCTGACCCGGACCGGGCTGGTGCTGGAGTCGCTGATCCCCTCGGTGCTGGAGCAGAAGGTCACCGCCGACGAGGCCTACCGGGCCTGGCGGCGACTGGTGAGCTGGTTCGGGGAGCCCGCGCCGGGCCCCGCCGGTACGGGGGAACGCCCGATGTGGGTGATGCCCGCGCCCCGGACCTGGGCGCTGATCCCTTCGTGGGAGTGGCACCGGGCGGGCGTGGACGACAAGCGGGCCTCCACCATCCTGCGGGCCGTCCGGGTGGCCGCGCGGCTGGAGCAGACGGTGGGGATGACCCCGGCCGAGGCGCGGACCCGGCTGGAGGTCGTCCCCGGCATCGGCCCGTGGACCTCGGCCGAGGTGGTGCAGCGCAGCCACGGCGCGCCGGACGCGGTGACCACGGGCGACCTGCACCTGCCCCGCATCGTCGGCTGGGCGCTGGCCGGGAACCGGGACGCGGACGACGCGGAGATGCTGCGCCTGCTGGAGCCGTACGCCCCCGAAGGCCAGCGTCACCGGGCCGCGCGCTATGTCCTGCTCAGCGGCAGCACCCCGCCGCGCCGGCACCCGAAGATGCGGAAGACGGACATCGGCAGGTGGTGACCGGGGTCACTGGTCCGAGGAGAACCTGACCGCCCCGGCCGGGATGCGCGCGTCGCACCACACCCGGACCCCGTCCCGCAGTTCGTTGTCGGCGCCGACCACGGCGCCGTCCCCGACCACCGCACCCGTGAGGACCGACCGCTCGCCCACGCGGGCCCGGCTGCCGATGAGGGAGTCGGTGACGACCGCGTCGGGCTCGATGACCGCGCCCGGCAGGATCGTGGAGCCGCGCACCCGCGCCCCCTCGGCGACGAACGCGCCCTCGCCCACCACCGTGCCCCCGGTCAGCTTGGCGTCCGGCGCGACCCTGGCCGTCGGCAGGATCAGCCGGTCCCCGCGCCGGCCGGGTACGGCGGGTGAGGGGGCGCGGCCCATGACGAGGTCGGCGGAGCCCCGGACGAAGGCGGCAGGGGTGCCGAGGTCCAGCCAGTAGGTGGAGTCGACCATGCCCTGGAGGTGGGCCCCGGCGGCCAGCAGACCGGGGAAGGTCTCGCGCTCCACGGAGACCGGGCGCCCGGCGGGGATGGTGTCGATGACGGAGCGGCGGAAGACGTAGGCGCCCGCGTTGATCTGGTCGGTGACGATCTCCTCCGGCGTCTGCGGCTTCTCCAGGAAGGCCAGCACACGGCCGGTGTCGTCGGTGGGGACCAGCCCGTAGGCGCGGGGGTCGGTGACCTTGGTCAGGTGCAGGGAGACGTCGGCGCCGGTGGACTCGTGGGTGCCGACCAGGGCCCGGATATCGAGGCCGGTCAGGATGTCGCCGTTGAAGATCAGGACGGGCTCGTCGGGGCCGGAGAGCAGCCGTTCGGCGACGTTGCGGATGGCGCCGCCGGTGCCGAGCGGCTCCTTCTCGGTGACGTACTCCAGGTGAAGGCCCAGGGCGGAGCCGTCACCGAAGTGGGGTTCGAAGACCTCGGCGAGGTAGCTGGTGGCGAGGACGATGTGGTCCACGCCCGCGGCTCTCGCTCTCGCCAGCTGGTGCGTGAGGAACGGCACCCCGGCCGCCGGGACCATGGGCTTGGGCGTGTGCACCGTGAGCGGCCGCAGCCGCGTGCCCTTGCCGCCGACCAGGAGGATCGCTTCTGTCACCTGTCGTCTCCGCTTCCTGCCGGGACCGGCGGAACGTCTCGTTTTCGGCCGGCCAGTGTAGGCAGACGGTGCGGTGCCGGCCCTCGATGGCCGCGCGGTGTCGGGCGGACCGGGGGCGCCGTCCCCCGGCCGTACGCGTCCGCACGGGCGAGTGGCCGCCGGGCACCGGGCGGGGGCAACGGTGCTGAGCGGCCGTCGGGCGCGGCCCGCCCGCGTACCCTTGCGCGGATGAACGCCACCGATCGCACCCCAGCCGGCCTGCTGCGTTCCGCGCTCGCCGCGGACGCCGGACGCCCCCTGGTGACCTTCTACGACGACGCCACGGGCGAACGCGTCGAGCTGTCCGTCGCCACCTTCGCCAACTGGGTGGCCAAGACCGCCAATCTGCTCCAGGGCGAGCTGTCCGTGGCCCCCGGCGACCGGGTGGCGCTGCTGCTGCCCGCGCACTGGCAGACGGCCGTGTGGCTGCTGGCGTGCTCGTCGGTGGGCGCGGTGGCCGACGTCTCCGGGGACCCGGCCGCTGGCGACGTGGTGGTGAGCGGGCCGGACACCCTTGAGGAGGCGCGGGCCTGCCGGGGCGAGCGGGTCGCGCTGGCGCTGCGTCCGCTGGGCGGGCGGTTCCCGCAGGTGCCGGAGGGCTTCATGGACTACGCCGCCGAAGTGCCGGGGCAGGGCGACCGGTTCGCCCCCTTCGCGCCGGTGGACCCGGAGGAGCCCGCGCTGATCGTGGCCGGGGCCGAGTTCAGCGCGGCCGAGGTGGTGGAGCGGGCGCTCGCCGACGCACCCGGCCTCGACCTGACCGGGCCGGGCTCCCGGCTGCTGTCGGGTCTGCCGTACGACACCTGGGCCGGGCTGAGCGCGGGGCTGTACGCGCCGCTGGCCGCCGGGGGCTCGGTGGTGCTGTGCCGCAACCTCGACAAGCTGCCCGCCGACGCGCTGGCGCAGCGCATCGACACCGAGCGGGTGACGGCCTCCCGGCACTAGGGAGTGTCTCGTTCGGCCCAGTAAAGGGCGGCCAGGAGCCGTCCGCGCGGCCATGGTCGTAGGAGCAGGACGTGACGCCCGGACGACCGCGAGGGGTGGTGCCGCCGTGCCCGAGAGCGCGGACGATCCGGCCGTGTCCGGCGCCTCGGCCACCGGGGACGGGCTGGCGCGGCGGCGCCGGCGTCGGTGGCTGAGAGGCGGCGCGCTCGGCACGGCCGTACTGCTCCT
>NZ_WWKH01000389.1:0-6251 GCF_009865595.1 Streptomyces sp. SID1328
CGGCGCTGCTGGCGCAGCGGGTTCGTCCGGCTTGCCTCGCCGCTGGGGCAGGAACCGGTGCCCCTCGGGGTCGGCTGGCTCTTCCTGGACGTCACCGAGGCCCGGCTGGGGGAGCGCGAGGCGTCAGTGCTGCGGTTCCGCGTCAACCAGCTGCACCGCGCGGCCCGCGCCGCCGCCGAGTGCGAGGACCCCGCCGAGGCGGCCGTCGTCCACCTGGAGTTCGCCCTCGCCGGCTTCGCCGACCACGCCCTGCTGGACCGGCTGACGGACTCGCGCGGGGAGACCGTACGGCTGGAGCGGCTCGCCGCCACGCCCGCCGGGACACCGGGCGCCGACGCCCATACCGGGCTGCCCGTGCGCTACGCCCCGGACCACCCGGCACCCCGGTGCACCGAACGGGGCGGCACGGTGCGCGCCGATGTGAACGGGGTACCGGCCGAGCGGGCGCGGGAGTGGGCCCGCACCAGGCACTGGCCCGCCGACACCGCCCACGCGCTGTGCACCCCGTTGCGCAGCCGGGGACGGACCCTGGGGGTGCTGACCTTCCTGCGCGGCACGTCCCGCGACGGCTTCGACCGCACGGACACGACGTACGCGGAAGAGGTGGCCGCGCGCATCGCGGCGGCGCTGGACCTGGCGGACACGGTACGGGGCGCCGAACAGGTCTGAACCGCCGACGGCGGCAGCGGGACGGCGCTCTAGTGGTGGTAGAAGATCCGGTCGCCGTACTTCTCCATGATCCGGGCGTTCCAGTCGTGCCCGCCGTCCACGTTCCCCGAGCGCAGCAGCGGGGGCTCCACGCCCCGGTCGGCCAGACTGGCCGCCGCCGTCGCGACCATGGACTGCATCAGGGCCGAGGTGACCACCGTGGAGGCGGGCGCGAAGGGCGCCGGGACGCTGTCGATGGTCAGCTCGGCGTCCCCGACCGCGATCTTGGAGTCCAGTACGACGTCGCAGTGGTCCTTCAGGAACGTGCCCGAGGAGTGCCGGGAGGCGGTCCCGGTGGCGTAGGCGACCGAGGTGACGCCGATGACCTTGATGCCCAGGGCGCGCGCGTGCTGGGCCATCTCCACCGGCAGGGCGTTGCGGCCGGACAGGGAGATGATCACCAGGGCGTCGCCGTCGCGCAGCGGTGAGCTGTCCAGCACGGCGGAGGCGAGGCCGTCGACCCGCTCCAGGGCGGAGCCGAGGACGGCCGGGCTGACGTCGATGCCGACCACGCCCGGCACGGCGAGCAGGTTCATCAGGGCGAGGCCGCCCGCGCGGTAGACGACGTCCTGCGCGGGGAGCGAGGAGTGTCCGGCGCCGAAGGCGAAGAGCCGTCCGCCCGACTCGACCGTGTCCGCGAGCAGGGTCCCGGCGGCGGCGATGGCCCCGGCCTCCTCCTCGCGCACCCGCCGCAGCAGGCCGATCGCCGCGTCCAGGAACCGGTCGGCCGGCGTGCCGTCGCTCATGCGGTGCCCCTTCGCGCCTCGATGTCGCGGATCACCGTGCGGTCCGGACCAGCGCGGTGTCAATACGGCCCGCGCTTCCCGGCCGAAGCGCGGCCGGTTCCCGCTGTTTCACCGGCGCGGCACGATTGTCGGTGGTATCCGGCAGAATTGATTCTGGGCCAGCGCACGCGCCGGGAGCGGTGAGCTCTTCGGCAAAGTAATCGAGGGGCACGTATGTCCGGACTGATCGACACCACGGAGATGTATCTCCGCACCATCCTCGAACTGGAAGAGGAAGGCGTCGTCCCCATGCGCGCCCGCATCGCGGAACGGCTCGACCAGAGCGGGCCGACCGTCAGTCAGACGGTGGCCCGCATGGAGCGGGACGGACTGGTGTCCGTGGCCAGCGATCGTCATCTGGAGCTGACCGACGAGGGCCGCAGGCTGGCCACGCGCGTGATGCGCAAGCACCGGCTCGCCGAGTGTCTGCTCGTGGACGTGATCGGGCTGGAGTGGGAGCAGGTGCACGCGGAGGCGTGCCGCTGGGAGCACGTGATGAGCGAGGCGGTGGAGCGCCGCGTGCTGGAGCTGCTGCGCCACCCCACCGAGTCGCCCTACGGCAACCCGATCCCGGGTCTGGAGGAGCTGGGCGAGAAGGACGGCGCCGACCCGTTCCTGGACGAGGGCATGGTCTCGCTCGCGGAGCTGGACCCCGGCTCGGACGGCAAGACGGTCGTGGTGCGCCGGATCGGGGAGCCGATCCAGACCGACGCCCAGCTCATGTACACGCTGCGGCGGGCGGGTGTGCAGCCCGGCTCGGTGGTGAGCGTGACCGAGTCGGCGGGTGGCGTGCTGGTGGGCAGCGGTGGTGAGGCGGCCGAGCTGGCCTCCGACGTCGCCTCCCACGTCTTCGTCGCCAAGCGCTGAACGCGAGGAGGCCCCGGCGCCGCCGCGGCGCCGGGGCCTCACCTCCCCGGTACCGACCCGGAGCCCCGAGCTCCCAGGGTCAGTCCCTCCGGACCGTTTTTCCCCGAGCGGTCCGCCCCCTCGCCAGAGAAGATCCCCTCGGCGGGGGCGATCATTCCTCTTCCGGTGTCACTCGAACGAGGGGTGTTGGCGGAGCGAACGCCCGTATCGAATGAGTTTTCGATAATCTGCGACGGCAGCACCAGGCGGAACACACGACAGCGACAGCGGCAGTACAACCGTACGAAGCAGGCGGAGCTGGGGGGTGCCAGGTCTATGGCACGACGTATCGAGGTCACAGGAGCGGGCGGGGTGCGGCTGGCCGCGTGGGAGTTCGCGGACCCGCCCAAGGAGGGGACCGGGCCCGGCGCGCGGGGTGTCTTACTCCTCCACGGGCTGATGGGGCGCGCCGCGCACTGGGCGTCCACCGCGCGCGGGCTCGCCGGGCGGTACCGCGCGGTCGCCCTCGACCAGCGGGGGCACGGGCAGAGCGCGCAGCCGCCCCTGGAAGCCTGCACCCGCGAGGCCTACGTGGAGGACGCCGAGGCCGCGCTGGAGCAGCTCGCCCTCGCCCCCGCCGTCCTCGTCGGCCATGCGATGGGCGCGCTCACCGCCTGGCAGCTGGCAGCCCGCCGTCCGGACCTGGTGCGCGGCCTCGTCATCTGCGACATGCGGGCCTCCGCGCTGGGCGCCGCCTCGCAGACCGAGTGGGCCGACTGGTTCCGCTCCTGGCCGCTGCCGTTCGCCACCCTCGCCGACGTCCGGCGCTGGTTCGCCGAGGACGATCCCCGCCTCGAACGTCCCGACCCCGCGCGCGGTGCCTTCTACGCCGAGGTCATGCACGAGTCCGCCGACGGCTGGCGCCCCCTTTTCGACCCCGACCGCATGCTCCGCACCCGCGAGACCTGGGTCCACGACGCCCACTGGGACGAACTCACCCAGGTCCGCTGCCCCACCCTCGTGGTCCGCGGCCTCGACGGCGAACTCGGCCGAGCCGAGGCCCAGGAGATGGTCCGCGTCCTCCCGGACGGCCACTACGCCGAGATCCCCGACGCGGGCCACGTCCCCCACTACGACCAGCCGGCGGCTTGGCAGGGGGTGCTGGACGGCTTCCTGGGCGACTTGGGGACATCCTGAAGGGCCACCCATGGGGGGTGGGCGGGGCACGGCGGGACTCGCCCGCCTCGGGCGAGTCCCCTCTGCCGGAGCGGCGCCGTCTAGCCCTTGCTGACCGCTGCCAGGATCTCCGGGAGCCGGGCAGCCGTTCTCGGGGCTGCCAGCCGGAGGCCCGTCAGGGCCAGGGCGGCTCCGTACGCGGCGCCCACGGGGAGGAGCAGCCAGGACCACTGGGCGCCCCCGTCGCTGACGTTCAGCCAGATCGTCGCCGCGATCACCGGGGAGCAGAGCAGGGCCGAGGCGACCATGCCGCCGAAGATGGAGATCCAGGCGAGGCCCGCCTGGCCGGGGGCGACGTTCTTGTGGCCCTCCTGCGGTATCGAGTAGGGGAAGCGGGCCGAGGTCCAGGCCCCGGTGGCGAGCATGGCGCCGAGCAGAGCCAGGGAGAGGCCCAGTACCTCGGGGAGGCGCGACCAGTCGCCCAGCAGCGCGGTGGTGACCAAGGTGACGAGGATGGCGTACGGCAGCGTGATCAGCAGCAGGGCCAGCGCCCGCCCGCGCAGCTCGGCATAGGCGTCGCGCGGGGAGGAGACGGTCATCGCCACCATCCAGAACGCGGAGGTGTCCTGCCCGAACTGGTTGTACATCTGGATGCCGAGCATCCCGGAGGCGAAGCACGCGAAGTACAGCGACCCGGTGCCCTGGATGGCGTTGAACACCGGCACGATCAGTCCGATCGCCAGCGAGGTCACCCACGCCGCCTTGGTCTTCGGGTCGCGCCAGATGTAGCGCAGCGTCCGCTCCATCACCGCCCCCGTGCGCCCGGCCGGCAGCAGCCGGGTCAGCCCCGCCGAGGCGCGGTCACGGCCACCGTCGTCGGCCGCCTGCAGCGTGGAACCGTCGGGTGAGGTCATCAGCCGGGTCAGACTCCGCGCCCACGCCCCGATCAGCAGCACCAAAAGCGCCGCGCACAGCGCCAGTTGCGCCTGCGCCACCCCGTACGACCCTTCGCTCGCCGAGCGCACCGCGCCCAGCGCGGACGCGGGCGGTACCCAGGCCAGCACGTCCGCGACCGGCCGGAGTTGGCCGAGTCCGCCCGAACCGAGCCGCTGGGCGCCGAAGTTGACGAGCTGGGCGCCGATGGCGATGACCAGCCCGCTCAGTACGGCAAGGTCGCGGCCCTTGCGGCTGGTCAGCAGGCGGACGTTGGCCGCGGCGACCGCCCGCGCCAGCGCCACGCAGGTCAGCAGCGCCAGGGCGACCCCCACGACCGCGAAGACCCAGCCCGCTCCGTGCGCCAGCGCCAGCCCGCAGCCCGCCAGCACCAGCAGGGTGAACACCGGGCCGATGCCGACCAGCGAGGCCGCGAGCAGCCCCCGCACCAGCGTCCGGGGCCGCAGGGGGAGCATGACCAGGCGGGTCGGGTCGAGGGTCTCGTCACCGCCGGGGAAGAACAGCGGCATCACCGCCCAGCCCAGCGCCAGGACCGCCACACCGGGCACGGCGACGGACTCCGGGTGGGACTGGAAGCGCAGGGCGACGAAGCCCAGCAGTTGCAGCAGCGCGAAGACCAGGGTGAGCACCGCCGAGGCGACGAACGCGGCCCGCCGGCCCGTGGACTGGCGCAGCCCGTTGCGCAGCAGGGACAGCTTCAGCCGGACCAGTACCGAGGTCGCGGAGGCGGGCGTCGCGGTCGTCATCGGACCGCCCCGCCGCCGAGCCAGTCCAGATCGGACCCGGCGTCCCGCCCGCTCGCGCCCACCAGCTCCAGGAACGCGGCCTGCAGGGTCGGGTGCTCCCCGCGCACCTCCGCCAGCGTCCCGGTCGCCCGGATGCGCCCGGCGGCCAGCACCGCGACCCAGTCGCACAGCGACTCCACCAGCTCCATCACGTGCGAGGAGAACACCACGGTCGCGCCGGACGCGGTGTACCGCTCCAGCACACCCCGGATGGTCTGCGCGGAGACCGGGTCGACGCCCTCGAACGGCTCGTCCAGGAACAGCACTTCGGGGTTGTGCAGCAGGGCCGCGGCGAGCCCGATCTTCTTGCGCATGCCCGTCGAGTAGTCGACGACGAGCTTGTGCTGCGACCCGGCGAGGTCCAGCACGTCCAGCAACTGGGTGGCCCGCTTGTCCACCTCGGCGCCCGGCAGCCCCCGCAACCGCCCGCTGTAGGCCAGCAGTTCACGCCCCGACAGCCGCTCGAACAGCCGCAGTCCCTCCGGCAGCACCCCGATCCGGGACTTCACCGCCACCGGGTCCTGCCACACGTCGTGCCCGACGATCTCGACGGACCCCTGATCGGGCCGGAGCAGGCCGGTGACCATCGACAGGGTGGTGGTCTTGCCCGCCCCGTTCGGGCCGACCAGCCCGATGAACTTCCCGGCCGGCAGGTCGAGGTCGATGCCGCCCACCGCGACATGCTGCCCGAACTGCTTCCAGAGTCCCCGTACCCGTACCGCTGCCTCCGTCATGACGGAAACCCTACGGTGACGGCCCTCACCGGGGCACCCGTGCGGCGGAACCGCGAAGTCCGGCTACCGCTCAGCAGTCCTGGTTGCAGGCGTACGCCAGCGGCGGGATCAGCTCCTCCGCGTCCGGCAGCCACCGGTTGGCCGGCGTCGGGCGGCACGCCCACTGCACCGCGCCCCGCGACCCGATCCGGGTCGGCGGCGCCGCCAGGTACCGCCCGTCGCCCAGCGCGACCAGATCGCGCGCGGCCGCCGCCCAGCCGACC
>NZ_WWKH01000390.1:0-9412 GCF_009865595.1 Streptomyces sp. SID1328
CTGGTCACCTCCGCGCCGAGGCCGCGCAGCTGGTCCGCGACCGCCTGGTCGGTGAGGCGTCCGTCGCCGGCGAAGACCCGTGAGGACCGCGGGACCGCGAACACCAGCGGCACCGCCCAGCCGCGCAGCGACCGGACGATGAACTCCATCGCGTTGATCGCCTGAAGGCCCTGCACTCCACCGGCGGTCGTCAGCATGCCCACGGGTTTGTTGCTCAGATACGGCGGGTCGTGGTCGGCCAGGAGGGCGAGCCAGTCCACGGCGTTCTTGAACGCGCCGCTGACCGACCCGTGGTACGTGGGGCTGCTCCACAGCATGGCGTCGGCGGCCTGAGCGGTGTCCGCGAGCCGGCGGGCGGATGGCGGAACCCCGCCCTCGGACGTGTAGAACGGGAGATCCAGCCGCTTGAGGTCGATCACCCGGGTGTCGGCGCCCGCCTCGGCCGCCCCCTCGACCGCCACGCGCAGTGCGGTGAGGCTGGTCGACGGGGTGCGCAGCGAACCCCCCATTCCGACGACGAGCGGGGGGCGCGCCATGCTGTCAACTCCTTCAGAGCATCTCCAGGGGCGTGGGCCCGCTGGGCGGCGGGAACGCCCGGTCGAGGATGTCGAGCGCCTGGGAGGGGAGGCGGAGGTCCACGGCGCCGCGGTTCTCCCGGACATGGTCGGGTGATCCGGAACGCGGGATCGCGGCCACCCCCTGCTGCAGCACCCAGGCGAGTGCCACCTGGGTCGGCGTGGCTCCGAGGGCCCGGGCCACGGCCCCCAGTGCCTCGACGTCCAGCAACCGTCCCTGCTCGATCGGGGAATAGGCCATGACCGTCACGCCGGCCTCGCGGCACCAGGGGAGCAGATCCCACTCGATGCCGCGCCGGGAGAGGTTGTACAGCACCTGGTCCACGGCCACGGCGTCGCCGCCGGGGAGGGCGGTCAGCTCGGTCATGCCGGCGACGTCCAGATTGCTCACGCCCCAGTACCGGATCTTCCCCGCCTCCATCAGGTCGGTGAATCCGGCAAGGGTCTCCTCGAGGGGCCACCGTCCCCGCCAGTGCAGCAGGTAGAGGTCCAGCCGTTCCGTCCGGAGGCGCCGCAGACTCGCCTCACAGGCGGCGACGGTGCCCCTCCGGTCGGCGTGGCCGGGCAGCACCTTGCTGACGAGGAACACCTCCTCCCGGCGTCCTTGCAGGGCCTCCCCGACGAGCTCCTCGGCCGCGCCGTCGCCGTACATCTCCGCCGTGTCGACGACGGTCATGCCCAGGTCCACGCCCAGCCGCAGCGCGGCGATCTCCTGTTCACGCCGGGCGGGGTCCTCGCCCAGGTACCAGGTGCCCTGGCCCAGCGCCGAGATCTCCTCGCCGGAGGGGAGCGCGATCGTTCCGGCCGATTCCGCAGACATTCCGGGCCTCCGTCCGTCGCGAGTCCGTGTCACGCACCCGCCCCGAGTGCCCAGGTACGCGCCTCCCAGACAACCGGTGTCGCACGCGCCGCGGAGAGGTCAGGAGGGGCCGGGGGACTGCGCCGAGAGCGCGCCGGGACCGGGTGCGCGGTCGCGCAGCGCGACGGCGACCGACACGACGGCGCCGCAGGAGAGGACCGCCGCGAAGCCGATCATCGCGGTCTGCACGGCGAAGTGCCGCAGGGCGATGCTGAACAGGACGGACGGCAGGCCCATTCCCAGGTACGCGACCACGAAGAACACGGCGAGGACCCCCGCGCGGGAAGCGGGCGCGGCCACGGAAACGGCACGTTCGACGCCTCCCTTGAACAGCAGCCCGGAGCCGGCTCCCGACAGGGACACGGCGACCAGGTAGAGCCAGAGCGCCGGGTGGTACAGGGCGACGGCGCACAGGACCAGGCCGACCGGGAAGACCACGGCCCCCACGGTCAGGACGCGGGGCAGCGGGAGGCGGCCCAGCACCAGTTGGGCGGCCGCCGCGGAACCGAACATGAGGAAGGCCGCCAGGCCGGCCACGAGGTGCGAGTCGGTGTGCAGGGTGCCGTGGAGCACGCTCGCCCCCAGGGAGGAGATCAGGCCGAGGATCGCGAAGGCGAAGGCGCCCAAGGCGCCGGCCGCGCCGAACGTCCGCCGGCCGCCGGGGCGCAGGGCGAACCTGAGGGGCGGTTCGGCCGCGGGCAGCTCCCGGTCCACGGTCTCCGGGGTGGACAGGACCAGCGCCAGGCACCCTGCCATGGCGAGCGTGAAGATCGCCTGGGTGGTGATCAGGGGCGCGGGAAGCCACTCGGCGGCGGCGCCGGCGATGAGGGGTCCGGAGGCCAGGCCGCCGAGGTTGGCGGCGGTGGCCACGATGCCGGGCAGCACCGAACCCGTCCGGTCCGGACGGGCCTCGTGGTGGAGGTCGTGCAGGTACGTCGTTGCCGTCGAGGCCATCAGCCCCAGTGCGGCACCGTTCAGAATCCTGCCCGCGATCAGCCCCGGCAGGTCCCGCCACACCATCAGTACGACCGACGCGACGATGCCGACCAGCAGCGCCGGGACGATGATGCGCCGCCGGCCGAGCCGGTCCGACAGGTGCCCCAGTCCGAGGAAGGCGGCCGCCGCACCCACGACCATCGAGGCGTACGCCACGGTGACCGTGGTCGCGCCGAAGTGGTCCCGGGCCTCGTACAGCGGCCACAGCGGGGTCGGCGCGGTGCCGAAGGCCATCAGCACGGTGAAGGCTACCGCCACGAACCAGAAGCCGGTCGCGTGCGAGGCACGGCGCCGGGCCGGGGCGCGGGGCGGCGGGTCGGCGGGAGCGAGTGATGGGATCCGGTGGGTCGGGTCGCCGGGAGCTTCGGCTGTGGGACGGCTCAGCGGCGTCGGTGCGGCAGGCAGGGGTACCCCTCCTCGGGCGGAAGTGAATGGTGTCTCCATCCTCCTCACCAGCCAGGATCAATGCCAACGAATGTTTTTGCTGGGCTCGAGCAACGCGAGTGATACTTCTCTTGTGGAGCTACGTCAGCTGGAGCACTTCATCGCGGTCGCCGAGGAGCTGAGCTTCACGCGCGCCGCCCGCCGGCTGCACGTGGTGCAGTCGGGGGTGTCCGCCGCGATCCGCTCCCTGGAGCGCGAGCTCGGCTGCGCGCTGTTCGAGCGCACGTCGCAGAAGGTCCGGCTCACCGGGGCGGGCGCGGCGCTGCTGCCGGAGGCCCGGGCCACCCTGCACGCCGCCCAGGCGGCCCAGGACGCCGTGCGTGCCGCCCAGGACACGCTGCGCGGCACGGTGAACGTGGGCGCGATGGCCTCGGTCGAGGTGGTGGACCTGCCCGCGCTCCTGGGGCAGCTGCACGCGCGGCATCCGGCGGTCGACGTCCGGCTGCGGCTGGCGACGACCGGCTCGGCGGGACTGGCGCACGCGCTGCTCAGCGGAGACCTGGACGTGGCCTTCCTGTCGCTGCCCGAGCGCAAGCCCGCCGGGATCGACGCACGGGAGCTGGCCACCGTGCCGCTCGTCCTGGTGGTGAGCGCCGCCCATCCGCTCGCGCAGCGGGGGGATCTCACACTCGCGGACCTCGCGGGGGAGCCCTTCGTGGACTTCCCGCCGGGCTACGGCAACCGTGAGGTGGTCGACCGGGCGTTCGCGGCGGCGGGCGTCGTACGCCGGGTGGCGCTGGAAGTGCCCGACATCGACATGGGGGCGGCACTGGTCCGGCACGGTCTGGGCATCGCCTTCCTGCCCGCGTTCGCCGTGGCCCGCACCGCCGGCCTGCACGTCCTGGAGGTCCCCGGCACCGTGCTCCGCTGGAGCATGCACCTCGGCACGTCGTCGACGCGGCGGCCCAGCGCGGCGGTGGGGGCGCTGCTCGACCTGGTCGACCTCCACGTCATCGCCAGGTGACGCCAGGTGTGAGCGGGTCCAGGCGTGGAAACCCGAGGGGCCCCGACTCCAGGGAGGCGTCATGAACGCCAATGTCACTGCCCAGAAAAGCCCCATCGCCACCGTCAATCCGTACACCGGTGAACGGGTTCGGGAGTTCCCGGCGCTGAGCGCGGAGGAGGTGGAGCGCGCGATCGACGCGGCGCACCGTGGCTTCCAGGACTGGCGTGCCCGGTCCAGGGCTGACCGGGGAGCCGTCGTGCAACGCGCCGGCCGCCTCATGAAGGAGCGCAAGGAGGAACTGGCACGGCTGCTGACCCTCGAGGTCGGCAAGCTGATCAACTCGAGCCGTGCCGAGGCCGATCTCGCGTCCGACATCCTCACCTACTACGGAGAGCACGGCCCCGAGCTGCTGCGGGAGCGACCCCTGCCCGTCCCGGAGGGCACGGCCGTGCTGGTGAACGAGCCGCTCGGCGTCCTCCTCGGGGTGATGCCCTGGAACTTCCCGCTGTACCAGGTCGTCCGATTCGCTGGTCCGAACCTCGTCCTCGGCAACACGATCCTGCTCAAGCACGCGAGCAATTGCCCCCAGTCCGCACTGGCACTGGAGCAGCTGTTCAGGGATGCGGGTGTGCCGGCCGGGGTCTATACCAATCTCTTCGTACGGGGCCGGGACGTAGGGGAGATCATCGATGACTCCCGGGTGCAGGGAGCATCCCTGACCGGTAGTGAGCGGGCGGGCATGAGCGTGGGCGAGATCGCCGGCCGCAATGTCAAGAAATCCGTCCTCGAGCTGGGCGGCAGTGATCCCTTCGTCGTGCTGGACGGTCACAACCTCGAGCGCACCGTCTACGCGGCGTTCCTCGGCCGGATGGGCAACACCGGGCAGTGCTGCGTGGCGGCCAAGCGCTTCATCGCCCTTGCCGACGTCTACGACGCCTTCCTCACCGGGCTGCGTGACCGGATGGGCGAGGTCCAGCCGGGAGACCCGGCCGACCCCGCCACCACGCTCGGCCCCCTGTCCTCCGAGTCCGCGGCCGAACTCCTGATGGAACAGGTCCGTGACGCGGTGGACAAGGGAGCCACGGTGGTGCTGGGCGGCGGGCGGCCCGACCTGCCGGGGGCGTTCGTCGAGCCGACCGTCCTCACCGACGTCACACCGGACATGCGGGCCTACCGGGAAGAGCTCTTCGGCCCCGTCGCCGTCGTCTACCGGGTCGCCGACGAGGAGGAGGCCGTGGCGCTGGCCAACACCTCCCCCTACGGCCTGGGAGGCGCGGTCTTCGCCGCCGACCCGGAACGTGCTCGCCAGGTCGCGGACCGGCTGGAGGCGGGCATGGTGTGGATCAACCACCCGACGGCGTCCCGGCCGGAGCTGCCCTTCGGCGGCATCAAGCGCTCCGGCTACGGGCGCGAACTCGGCGACGTGGGCATCGTGGAATTCGCGAACCGCAAGCTGGTGCGTTACGTGGACGCCGACGCCCCGATCGCAGAAGTGCTGGGCTGACCCGCGAGCCGGTCGGCGGCGCGCGTCGGCCGGCCCGCACCGTTCACCCTGTCCCCGGTGCCCATACGGCGAGGGACGGCCCTCCCGTTCCGGCAGGGGGTCAACCCGGTCCGCCCAGCACGATCTTCCACACCCGGGTCGCCACCTGGAGGTTCAGCCGGTCCTCGACGTCCGCGAGGTCGTGGCCGCCGATGTCCCGGATGCGCTGGAGCCGGTAGCGCAGCGTGCTGCGGTGGATCGCGAGTGAGTCGGCGGTCTCGTCGTAGTTGCCGCCGCAGTCGAAGTACCGGGACAGGGTCTCCACCATGGCCGCGTGGTGCCGGGAGTCGTAGTCGATGAGCCGCCCGAGCCACTCGTGGACGAACGTCTCCAGTTCCCGGTAGTCGCTGCCGGGTCCCAGGATGCGGTAGAGGCCGAGCTCGTCGAAGAACGTCGCGCCGTAGCGTTCGCGGGAGTGACGGCGCACGTCCAGGGCGCGCTGCGCCTCCCGGTAGTGGCGGGGGATGGCGTCCACGGCGTCGCAGGAGGCGCTCACCCCGATCGTCCCGGACCGGGTCCCGGCCTCCCGGGCGAGCGCCTCGTACAGCGCGCGGGCGGGCGGCCTGGCGTCGGCGACAAGGACGACGTGTCCGGAACGGCGGGTCAGCAGCGAGCGCATGCCGACGGCGGAGGCCGCCCGGCCCACGGCCTGCGCGAAGGAATCGTCCGCCGTCCGGTCCGACCACCGCGCCACCACGATGTAGTGGCTGCGGTGCAGGTCGTATCCGACTGCCTCGGACCGCGCGTAGGCACCCGCCCCGGCCGTCCCCGCCAGGAGATCGTCGACCAGCTCCCGGTGCAGCCTCCGCTCCACTTCGGCCAGATCACGCAGGTGCGCCAGCTCCAGGGAGAGCGACGTGGCGGCGTGTCCGAGCGCGAACACGGTGTGCTCGTCGGCCTCGTCCCGGACATCGACCAGAGCCAGCACGCCCAGGATCTCGCCCTGCAGACGGACCAGGGTGACCAGCCGGTCCTCCATCCGCACCGGCCCCGCCTGCCGGGCCACGGCGTGCAGCATCTCGTCCCGGCGCACGGGGTCGGATTCGGGATAGGGGTCGGGGCGGCCGGGGCCGCTCCAGGACCTCAGCCGGCCGAAGCGGTCCTCGACCAGCGCGGGAAGCCCGGTGAGCCTGTGCAGTGCGCGGGTGACGGCTTCCTCGCCGCCACCGCTGGAGCCGGCGACGCCGGACAGGAGAGCGTGCACGGCCCGCTCGTAGCCCTGCTCAGCCACCACAGAGATCAACTTCCGCTGGAGGGCTGTGCGTTCCTCCCGCAGCCGGCGCAGCTCCAGCGCGTCCTCGCGCCGGCGGCGGCGCGCGAGGACGAGCGACAGTGCAGCGGCGGTGAGCCCGACGAGCGTGGTGAGCAGGGACCGCTCGGTCTCGGAGGGCCGGGAGGGGGACGTCACCACGAGGTAGCCGTGGAGTCCCTCCAGTCCGCGCAGGCCCATGGCCCGGCCCCAGGGCCTGCCGGGTACGGCCACGGGGCCGTCCTGCCCGGCCAGCTCCCGCACCCTCCGGCCCACGGCCGAGGCATGCCTGTGCCCGTTCCGCGGGCTGGGAACCAGGTCGCCGCCCACCGTGAGATACCCGGCTTCGGCGCTGTACGGCCCGGCGGCGCCTATGTGTTCCATGGCCAGGCGCAGGATCTCGCCTTCGTCCGGGGCGTCGAACAGGGCTTGAGAGAGCACCGTCAGGTCGCTGAGGGCATGGGCGGCGGGCGTGCGGGCGGTCGGGCGGGGCCCTGTGCGCGCCGCGGTGGGCTGCCGCCCGGCGCCGCCCGGTGGAAGGACGCCCTCCCGGCCGGAGTGGCGGCGGTACAGGCTGTGCGCCCGGCTGCCGGCCATGGGAACACTCCGTTCTCCCTGTGCCTTCGGGGAAGAGAACGGTATGCGTGTACCCCTCCCGGACCGGCTCACCCGAGGGTGCGGATTCTTTCTCGTCCCCGTGGGACGACCGGACCCGTGCATTCCTGACTCGCCAGGCGCAGGCGCGGAGCAACGCGGTTCGCCACCCTGGAGAGTGCTCGAATCGCGCAGGCGCACCCGGAGGAGTTCCTCATGGCCAAGGCAGTGGGCATCGACCTGGGCACCACCAACTCGGTGATCGCCGTGTGGGAGGGCGGCGAGCCGGTCGTCGTGCCCAACAGCGAGGGCAACCGCACCACACCGTCCGTGGTGGCCTTCACCGACACCGGTGAGCGCCTGGTGGGCCAGCTGGCCCGGCGCCAGGCGATCCTCAACCCCAAGGGCACCATCTACTCGGCCAAGCGGTTCATCGGCCGGCACTTCGACGAGGTCTCCGACGAGGCCAAGGCCGTCGCCTACGACGTCGTCCCGGGCGAGAACGGTGAGGCCCGCTTCAAGGTGCGCGACAAGCTGTACGCGCCGGAGGAGATCAGCGCACAAGTGCTGCGCAAACTCGCCGACGACGCCTCCAAGCAGCTGGGGGAGCGGGTCACGGAGGCGGTCATCACCGTACCCGCCTACTTCAACGACGCCCAGCGCACCGCGACCCGTGACGCCGGCCGGATAGCGGGCCTGGAAGTGCTGCGGATCATCAACGAGCCGACGGCGGCCGCCGTCGCCTACGGCATGGACAAGAAGCAGCACGAGACGGTGCTCGTCTTCGACCTGGGCGGCGGCACCTTCGACGTGAGCATCCTCGACGTCGGCGACGGCGTGGTGGAGGTGCGTTCCACGGCGGGTGACAGCCATCTGGGCGGCGACGACTTCGACCGGCGTCTGGTGGATTACCTCGCGGACGACTTCCAGAAGGAGAACGGCATCGACCTGCGCAAGGACCCGCAGGCGCTGCAACGTCTGTTCGAGGCGGCGGAGAAGGCCAAGACCGAGCTCAGCTCCGTCACCCAGACCCAGGTGAGCCTGCCGTTCATCACCGCCGACGCCTCCGGGCCCAAACATCTCACCGACTCGATCATGCGGTCCACCTTCGAGCAGATCACCGCCGACCTGGTGGAGCGC
Organism: Streptomyces sp. SID1328; assembly: GCF_009865595.1. Lineage (NCBI taxonomy): Bacteria > Bacillati > Actinomycetota > Actinomycetes > Kitasatosporales > Streptomycetaceae > Streptomyces > Streptomyces sp. SID1328. The sequence continues at coordinate 8,347 of NZ_WWKH01000390.1, forward strand.
TGCCTGGGGCCGGTCCAGCAGGCCATGGCCGACGCCAAGGTCGGCGAGAGCGACATCGACGAGGTCATCCTCGTCGGCGGCTCCACCCGCATCCCCGCCGTCCAGGCGCTGGTGCGACGGCTGACCGGCGGCAAGGACCCCAACATGAGCGTCAACCCCGACGAGGTCGTGGCGCTGGGCGCCGCGATCCAGGCCGGGGTCCTCAAGGGCGAGGTCAAGGATGTCCTGCTGCTCGACGTCACCCCGCTGTCGCTGGGCGTGGAGACGCGTGGCGGAGTGATGACGAAGATCGTCGAGCGGAACACCACCATCCCGGTGCGCCGCAGCGAGACCTTCTCCACCGCCGAGGACAACCAGCCGGCCGTCGATGTGGTGGTCCTCCAGGGCGAGCGGGAGCGGGCCGCCGACAACCGGGTGCTCGGCCGGTTCCAGCTCACCGACATCCGGCCGGGGCCGCGGGGCGAACCACAGGTCGATGTCACTTTCGACGTCGACGCCAACGGCATCCTCAACGTCAGCGCGCGGGACAAGGACACCGGCAAGGAACAGGGCATCACCATCAGCGAGAGCTCCAACCTCGACCGGAGCGAGGTCGAACGCATGGTCGAGGAGGCTGAGCGCAACCAGGGCCAGGACCAGGCCCTGCGCGAGGCCGTCGACGCCCGCAACGAACTGGACGCGATCGCCTACCAGGTCGAAAAGCGCCTCGCCGAACTGGGCGACGCCGCGCCCGCGCACGAGAAGGCCCGTGCCGAGATGCTGGTGGCCGAGGCCCGCGACGCGGTCAAGAACGAGGCCGGAGTGGACAAGGTCAGGCCGCTGATCTCCGAACTCCAGCAGATCCACGCCGGGCTCGCCGCCCACCGGACCGAAGCGGCGGCGAGTGGGCCGTCGGACACCAGCGGGCCGGAAGGCGCCGGGCAGGGCGGCCCCGGCGGCGACGACGACGTGATCGACGCCGAGTTCGACAAGGGCTGAGGTACCCGCCATGCCGATCCCGCCCCAGGACCGATCGTCCGACCTGCCGCCCGAAGCCGCCGCACCACCGCCGCAGGGCGACCTGCCC
>NZ_WWKH01000391.1:0-10375 GCF_009865595.1 Streptomyces sp. SID1328
AGACCCGCCAGTCCCGCGCCGGCACCACGGCCGCGCTGCTCCGCCTCGGCGCCCCGGCCACCATGCTGCGGGGCTCCGCCGCCCTGCGGGCCGCCGCGCTGATCGCCCTGTTCGTACCGCTCACCCTGCTGATCGCCTACCTGTCGGCGCTGCCGCCGACGCGCTGAGGGACGAGCGGGAAAGAAAGTTCGCGGGCCGCCGATGAGTTCTCCGGCGGCCCGTCGTCTATACCGGCGAAAGCAGCTCGCGCACTTGTAGCAGGGGAGAACCGACGTACCAGCAGATGATCTTCGTGAACCTGGTCACCGCCGACGTGCCCGCCACCCGGAAGTTCTACAGCGACCTGGGTTACGGCATCAACGAGCAGTTCAGCACGGACGAAGTGGTCAGCGTGATGATCAGCGACACCATCGTGGCGATGTTCCTGTCGCCCGCGCACTACGCCCAGTTCACCCAGAAGGAGATCGTGGACTCCCGCACCTCCAGCGAGACCCTGCTCTGTCTGAGCGCGGAGAGCCGCGAGAAGGTGGACGAGCTGGTGGAGAAGGCCATCGCGGCGGGCGGCACCTCGCACGGCCGGACCCAGGACCACGGCTTCATGTACGGCCGCGCCTTCGACGACCTCGACGGCCACACCTGGGAGGTCATGTGGATGGACCCCGCCGCCCTCCAGGGGTGACCATGCCCGCATGACACCCGGCCGGATCATCTTCCTCAACGGCACGTCGAGTTCCGGGAAGTCGAGCATCGCGCGCGAGCTGCTCTGCCTCCTGGACGACGGCGTGTACTCCCACCTCTCGGTGGACGCCTTCAACGCGATGCGGGCCCAGCGGGAGCTGTCCCGAGACGAGTTCGACGCCGCGCTGCGCCGGACCCGCCTCGGCTTCCACCGTTCGGTCGCGGCCATGGCCGGGGTGGGCAACGACCTGGTGGTGGACCACGTACTCAGCGAGCCGTGGCGGCTGACCGACTGCCTGACCGTACTGCCTCCCGAGGACGTGGTCTTCGTGGGTGTCCACTGCGCACGGGAGGAGCTGGAGCGGCGCGAGCGGGCCCGCGGTGACCGGGAGGCGGGCCTCGCCGCCTTGCAGTATGACCTCGTCCACGCCCACGGCGACTACGACCTGGAGTGCGACACGAGCACCGCGTCCCCGCGCGCCTGCGCCGAGCGCATCCGGGACTTCCTCCCCCACCGGCCGGCCCCGACCGCCTTCAGCCGGCTGCGGGCCCGGTACTCCATCGAGTGATGAGGCGGGGCCGGGGAGCGGGACGGGACCGCACTAGCATGTGCGGATGCCTCCGATACCCGCCCGGCCCGAAGAGGTCGCCCCGGACCACGAGATCGAGTCGCTGGCGGAGTTCGACGCCGTCGTCGCCGCGCACGGGACACTCGCGGGGTTCCGCGTGCAGGCCGTCGACCTGACCGGCCGTACGGAGGACCTGCTGAGGCTGGACACCTCCGGCGCCGTCTTCCTCGGGTGCCCCATGCACCTCCGCGCGGCCGCGCACCTCACCGCCCATGGCGCCCTGGTGTTCCCTTCAGTGCCGGGCCTGCCTTTCGACCCGTACCGCGGCTGCGTCTACACCCCCGAGGAGTTGTTCGCCTCGCTGGCCGACGGATACGAGGCGACACCGGACGCGCTGGCGTACGCCTGGTTCCAGCGGACCAAGTCCGACGGCGACATCCTCGCCTCGATGCTGCGCGCGGTCCACGACGATTCCATCTCCGACGCGCTGGACGAACTCCTCACCGGCGCCCGGGTGGTGGGCGTCATGGGCGGCCACGCGATGGCCCGTGGCACCGAGGAGTACGCGGGTGCGGCCCGGCTCGGCCGCGAACTGGCCCGCGCCGGCTTCACGGTGGCGACCGGGGGCGGCCCGGGCGCGATGGAGGCGGCCAACCTCGGGGCGTACGCGGCACCGTTCGAGGACGGGATGCTGACCGAGGCCCTCCTGATTCTGGCCAAGGCGCCCTCCTTCACCCCGTCCGTGACGGACTGGGCGCGGGCCGCCTTCGAGGTGCGGGAACGCTGGCCCGACGGGGGCGGCTCGGTGGGCATCCCGACCTGGTTCTACGGGCACGAGCCGCCCAACGCGTTCGCCTCCCACCTCGGCAAGTACTTCGCCAACGCCACCCGCGAGGACGGCCTGCTGGCCCGCTCCAACGCCGGGGTGGTGTTCCTGCCGGGCGCGGCCGGGACCGTACAGGAGATCTTCGACAACGCCACGCCCAACTATTACGGCTCGCGCGGCAATCCGACGCCCATGGTGCTGGTGGACGAGGAGCACTGGACCGAGAAGCTCCCCACCTGGCCACTGCTGCGGGCGTTGGCACGGGAACGGCCGATGGAGTCCCGTATCGCCCTGGTTGGCCGGATCGAGCTGGCTTCCGACGCGTTGAAACGTCTCGCCGAGCAATAAGAAGGTAAAGTCAACGCCCGTTGGCCGCCCACGCATTGACATGCTTATGGCGCGCTTATAAACCTGTGTGTCTTGTGGGGATGCTGGGGCTCCGCTCCGTCTGCCGCTCCAACTCCCCGTCTGCCCCCCGCAGTTCTGCACTCAGCAAAGGACATGACTTGTCCATATCCCGCCGTAACGCGCGCCGCTCCGTGCGCATCCTGGGCCTGGCCTCCGCGTCGGCCGCCCTGGTCCTGGGTGTCTCCGGTCAGGCTCTCGCCTGCAACATCGGCGAGTTCAAGGCCGAGGCCACGTGCAAGGGTGAGAAGGGCCAGATCACCGTCACCGACCGCGACTTCTCCGGCCAGAAGGCCACCGTCTCGGTGTTCCTCGAGAACAACGGCGCCGACGAGAAGAAGATCGGCGAGCAGGTGGTGACCGGCACCAAGGAGGGCGCCACGATCGTCTTCGACGAGGACTGGGCGCCCGGTGCGGTCTACCGCGTCAACGTCAACGTGCCCCGCTTCATCGACAACAAGAACATCGAGCCCAACCTGACGGCTCCGGCGACCGCGTGCAAGAAGGAGGAGTCCCCCTCCCCCACGCCGCCCGCCTCCCAGTCCCCGGCGCCGACCCCGTCCGCGTCGGCTCCGGCCGAGGACAGCGCCACCCCGTCCGCGAGCGAGAGCAGCAGCGCCGCCGCCCCGGTGTCCGAGGCGCCGAGCAACGCCCCCTCCGCGGCGATCGGTGACTCCAACCTCGCCGAGACCGGTGCGAACTCCAACACCGGCCTGATCGCCGGTGTCGCCGGTGCCCTCGTCGTCGTCGGCGGTGGCGCGGTGTACTTCGGCATGCGCCGCCGTGGCGCGAAGAGCGGTAGCTGACGCTTCCGCCCGCCGTAGCCGACAGCGGCCCGTCCCCGTCACGCACGGGGGCGGGCCGCTGTCATTTCGCGGGTCAGCCGAGTACGACGGTCTCCGCCGCGTCGAACTCCACCCCGGTCTCGGCGCCGGTCTCCGGCGCCTCGCGCAGCGGGCAGGCCGCCTCCAGGTGCGGACCGCCGTCGCGTGGCTGGAGCCGGAGCGCCACGTGGGTGCCCTTGAAGGTGCGGGCGCTCACCGTGCAGGCGAGCCCCTCACCGACACCCACGAGCCGCACCCCGGCGGGCCGCACCAGCAGCTCCCCGGTGCCCTGCGGTGACCCCTCGGGCACGGGCAGCTTGCCCCACGGGGTGTCGGCGGCCGCCCCGGTCACGCTCGCCGGAACCACGTTCTCGAAGCCGAGGAAGCGGGCCACGAAGGCGTCGGCCGGCCTGCGCCACACCTCCAGCGGGGTCCCGGACTGCGCGATCCGTCCGTCCCGCATCACCACCACCCGGTCGGCCAGCGCGAACGCCTCGCCCTGGTCGTGGGTGACAGCGAGCACGGTGGTGCCCAACCGGCTGAAGAGTTCCCGGAGTTCGACCACCAGCCGCTCCCGCAGCGAACGGTCCAGCTGCCCGAGCGGCTCGTCCAGCATCAGCAGCCTCGGCCGGGGCGCGAGCGCCCGCGCCAGGGCGACCCGCTGCTGCTCCCCGCCCGACAGCCCGGCCACCGCCCGCCGGGCCGCGCCGGGCAGCCCGACCAGCTCCAGCAACTCCCTTACCTGGAGCTCCCGTTGATGCTTGGGCATGCCGTGCATGCGGAGCCCGAAGGCGACATTGCCGCCCACGTCCCGCTGCGGGAAGAGCTGATGGTCCTGGAACATCAGCCCCACCCCGCGCCGGTGCGCGGGCACCCCCGCCTGGTCCCGGCCATCGAGCAACACCCGCCCCGAGGAGAGGGGTTGGAGGCCTGCCACGCTCCGCAGCAGTGTCGACTTGCCGCTGCCGCTGGGCCCGAGCACGCACACCACCTCGTGCTCGGCGACACCGAGGTCCACCGTGTCGAGCACCGGCCGCCCGCCGAGACGGACGGTCGCCTCCTTCAGGCTCAGCAGCATCAGAACTCCCCCGTCCGGTCGGTGCGCAGCCGCTCCAGCAGGAGCAGCGCGGCCGCGCAGACCACCATGAGAATCGTGGAAAGGGCCATCGCCTGGCCGTAGTTCAGCTCCCCCGGCCGGCTCAGCAGCCGGGCCACCGCGACCGGCAGTGTGGGGTTGTCGGGCCGGGCGATGAACACGGTCGCCCCGAACTCGCCGAGCGACACCGCGAAGGCGAAGCCCGCCGCGATCAGCAACGCCCGCCGCACCAAGGGCAGATCGACCTCCCGCCACACCCGCCAGGGCGACGCCCCGAGCACGGCCGCCGCCTCCCTGAGCCGGGTGTCCACCGCGCGCAGCACCGGCAGCATGGTCCGTACGACGAAGGGGGCGCCGACCAGTGCCTGGGCGAGCGGGACCAGGAACCAGGACTGGCGCAGGTCCAGCGGCGGCTCGTCCAGCGCGATCAGGAAGCCGAAGCCGACCGTCACGGCGGAGACGCCGAGCGGCAGCATCAACAGCGCGTCGAACCCGCGCATCAGCGGGCCGGCGTCCCGGCGGGCCAGCGCCGCGGCGGCCAGGGCGCCGACCACCAGGGCGATACCGGTGGCGGCGACCGCGTATTCCAGCGAGGTCCACACCGCGTGCAGCGGCGCCACCAGGAACGTACCGCCGTCTGCGTCGGTCAGTGCCCGGTAGAAGCCGAGGCCCGGCGCGTCCAGCGAGCGGCGCACCAGCACGCCGAGCGGCAGCACCAGCAGCACCGCGACGGTGGCGAGCACCCCGCCGAGCAGCGCCCACTGGCCGGCGCCGCGCGGACGGCGGGCGGTGACGGAGGCGTCGACCAGGCGCAGCGCGGTCTCCCGGCGCCGTACCGTCCAGGCGTGCACCGCGAGGATCGCGCCGACCGCGGCGAACTGCACCAGGGTGAGGACGGCTGCCGTGGTCAGGTCGAAGACCTCGGAGGTCTGGCGGTAGATCTCCACCTCCAGGGTGGAGAAGGTGGGCCCGCCGAGGATCTGGACCACGCCGAAGGAGGTGAAGGTGAACAGGAAGACCATCAGCGCGGCGGCGGCCACGGCGGGCGCCAGCGCGGGCAGGGTCACCTGGCGCCAGGCGCGCAGCGGGGAGGCGCCGAGCATCCGGGCGGCCTCCTCCTGCCGGGGGTCGAGCTGTCCCCAGAGCCCGCCGACGGTGCGGACGACGACGGCGTAGTTGAAGAAGACGTGCGCGATGAGGATCGCCCAGACCGTGGTGTCCAGCCGGACGCCCCACAGTTCGTCCAGCAGTCCGCCGTGGCCGACTAGGGCGAGGAAGGCGGTGCCGACGACCACCGTGGGCAGCACGAACGGCACGGTGACCACGGCCCGCAGCACCTGTTTGCCGGGGAACTCCAGCCGGGCGAAGACCCAGGCGGCGGGCAGCGCGATCAGCAGGGTGAGCGCGGTGGAGGCGAGGGCCTGCCAGGTGGTGAACCAGAGCACGTGCCGGATGTCGGAGCGGCCCAGCACCTCGGCGAACCGTCCGAGGTGCCAGGTGCCGTCGGCCTTCAGCCCGCGCGCCGTGATCGCGGCGACGGGCCAGGCGAAGAACAGCGCGAAGAACGCGACGGGCAGGGCCATGAGCCCCAGCCGCGCCGCGCTCCCCCGGCCTCGGCGTCCGGCCGCTGCCGTTACTTCAGAACGAGTGACGTCCACGAGCTGACCCACTGGTCGCGGTTGGCGGCGATCTTCTCGGGCGCCATGGTCGCCGGGTCCTTGACGGCGGGCCCGTACTCGGTGAACTCGGCGGGGACCTTCGCGTCCTTGATCACCGGGTACACGAACATGTTCAGCGGCATGTCCTGCTGGAACTGCTTCGACAGCAGGAAGTCGAGGAACGCCTTGCCGCCCGCGGGGTTCTTCGCGTGGCTGAGCAGGCCGGCGAACTCGACCTGCCGGAAGCAGGTGCCGTCCGAGACGCCGGTCGGGGCGGTCTTCGGCTTCTTCTTGGCGTAGATCACCTCGGCGGGCGGCGAGGAGGCGTACGACACGACGAGCGGCCGGTCGCCGCCCGCCTTCCTGCCCTCGGAGGAGCCGGAGAACTCCTGGTAGTACGCCTGCTCCCAGCCGTCGACGACCTTGACGCCGTTGGCCTTCAGCTTCTTCCAGTACGCCTCCCAGCCCTTGTCGCCGTAACTGGCCGCGCTGCCGAGCAGGAAGCCGAGGCCGGGCGAGGAGGTGGCGGCGTTCTCGGTGACCAGGAGGTTCTTGTACTTCGGGTCCGCGAGGTCGGCGAAGGTGCGCGGCGGCTTCAGCTTGTGCTCGGTGAAGTAGGCCTTGTCGTAGTTGACGCAGATGTCGCCGTGGTCGACCGGGGTGACGCGGTGCCCCGCCGCGTCGAGCTGGAAGGCGGGGTCGACCTGACCGAGGCCCTTGGCGGCGTACGGCTGGAAGAGGCCGTTGTCGAGGGCGCGGGAGAGCAGGGTGTTGTCGACGCCGAAGAAGACGTCGCCCTGCGGGTTGTCCTTGGTCAGGATCGCCTTGTTGACGGCCTGCCCGGCGTCGCCGTCCTTGAGGACGCGCACCTTGTAGCCGGACTGCTTCTCGAAGTCCGCAATCACGTTCTTGGACGCGGCCCACGAGTCGTGGCTGACCAGGGTCACGGTCTTGGTGTCCGCGGCCCCCTTGGTGTCGGTGGACCCGCACGCGGAGAGCGTGAGCAGGCCGAGGCCGACCGCCGCGGCCACGAAGGTCTTGGTGTGCACTGGTGGTCCTCCTGGGTGGGCCAGGAAGAGACGCGGCCCTGCCCGGACTCCGCGAGGGAGGCCGGGCAGGGCACAACAGCTTGAGTGATGACCGAACTTCCTACCCAGAATGACCTGGGCGAGGTTCAGAGGGTCTGCGGCCTGGTTGCCGCACTCTCAGCGCTGTGGCGCTCCCCTGTCGGAATATGCAGATGTATGACTGGTATGACGTTGTACTGACCGGCCCAGGTTACCGCTCGGTGGCCGCGAGCTGGCCACATGCCCCGTCGATCTCCTGACCGCGGGTGTCCCGGACGGTCACCGGCACGCCGTGCGCCGCGATGGCCTCCACGAACGCCTTCTCGTCCTCGGGACGGGAGGCGGTCCACTTGGAGCCGGGGGTGGGGTTGAGCGGGATCAGGTTGACGTGCACGGGCCTGCCCTTGAGCATCCGGCCGAGCCGGTCGCCACGCCACGCCTGGTCGTTGATGTCCCGGATCAGGGCGTACTCGATGGACAGCCGGCGGCCCGACTTCTCCGCGTACTCGAACCCGGCGTCCAGCACCTCGCGCACCTTCCACCGCGTGTTCACGGGGACGAGGGTGTCGCGCAGTTCGTCGTCGGGGGCGTGCAGGGAGATCGCCAGCCGGCACTTGAAGCCCTCGTCGGCGAAGCGGTGGATGGCGGGGACCAGGCCGACCGTCGACACGGTGATGCCGCGCTGGGACAGCCCGAGGCCGTCGGGGGCGGGGTCGGTGAGGGCCCGGATGGCGCCGACCACGCGCTTGTAGTTGGCGAGCGGCTCGCCCATGCCCATGAAGACGATGTTGGAGAGCCGCGCGGGCCCGCCGGGCACCTCGCCGTCCCTCAGCGCCCGCATGCCGTCCACGATCTGGTGCACGATCTCGGCGGTGGACAGATTCCGGTCCAACCCTGCCTGCCCGGTCGCGCAGAACGGACAGTTCATCCCGCACCCGGCCTGGCTGCTGATGCACATGGTGACCCGGTCCGGGTACCGCATCAGCACCGACTCCACGAGCGTGCCGTCGAACAGCCGCCACAGGGTCTTACGGGTGGTCCCCTGGTCCGTGGCCAGGTGCCGGACCACCGACATCAGCTCCGGGAATAGCGCCTCCCGCAGCTTCTCCCGCGAGCCGGCCGGGATGTCCGTCCACTGCTCGGGGTCGTGCGCGTACCGCGCGAAGTAGTGCTGCGAGAGCTGCTTGGCACGAAACGGCTTCTCCCCCGCCTCCGCGACAGCGTCCTTCCGCTCAGCGGGCGAAAGATCAGCGAGATGCCGCGGCGGCTTCTTGGCTCCGCGGGGGGCAACGAAAGTGAGTTCTCCGGGCTTAGGCATGGCTGTACCAGTGTCGCAGATCCAATTGGGTGACCTGCGGCTGTCCGCTGCCACGACTGTCGGTAGTGGTCGTCGTCGGTCACTGTTGGGCGGCCTCGGACGGCCCAGGGACGGCCCCGAAAGAGCGCGGGATAACGCGTTGACCTGGCTGTGGGGGCTGGGGTGTGATCACCCTATGGTTTCTGGCAACAGCGAGACGGATGCAGGCGTGGCCGACGACATGATCGTCGCTGGGCGGATCATCCTCGGGCTGAAGGCGCTACGTGCTCACCTCGGCTGCTCTCTACAGGAAGCCCTCGACGCCTACGCCGCACGCTACGAGGTGTTGCGACGGGAACGTCCGGCCGACTTCACCAAGAGTCACGAGGAGTACTGGGCGAACTTCTACTCGTGAACCAAGCGCCACGATCTTGAAAACCGTCGTGGCAGCGATGTCACCGTGGGTTCAAATCCCACCGCCTCCGCACGATGAGCAGTGAGAACGGCCCCTGACCTGGATGTCCGGTCGGGGGCCGTTCTCATATCCGCGCGCTGTGACTGCCCGCTGTTCCCCGTGGTTCCCCGCTGGATCGGGCACGGTTGGGGCACGGCCACCTTCTGATCCGTAGCTCTATGTGGATCGGTCGGTGGCGGTCATACCGGTTGCGCTGAGGTCCTGTAAGTGCGTTGCCGACCGGGGGCGGTTGCTGTGGTTGCTGTACTTCACTGCTGTACCGCCCCCAGGGCTCGTCCCTGTCAGGTTGATCGCAAGGGGCTCGGTATGACGCGACGGGGGTCTCCGCACCGAACCGCAATTCAAGCTCGGGATCTTCGCCCTCCCCACCCGCAGGCGCCCCCAGTCTGCCCGAGATGATGTCCTCCTCATACGACATCCCTGGGGGACCATGCGCACCAGCACCACAGCCATCATGACGGTCGGCCTGCTCCTCGCCACGCTCACCGCGTGCAGTAGCAGCGACCAGGAGGACAAGGCGGTGGAGACACCCAAGGTGGTGGACACGCCCAAGGCACCGGCCTACACGGTGGGGAACAAGATCGAGAAGTCCGGGGTCGGCAGTGTAGACCTCGTCATCCCGACCGCCACTGTGGACAGCGCCAAAGCAGCCATTCAGGACTACGCCAAAACCATCCACGGCCCGTTGAACTACGGCATCAACGTGATCCGCAGCAAGGCCGACAAGGGCATCGAGGATTACGTCTGCCATGGCGAGTGGGTCAAAGCTGAGCAGGCTGCCCAGGTGTACACGGGCGGGCGGGTCACCTCGGACACCTGGCCCGCCATCGGAATGTACCGCTCTGGTCCCAAGGGCTGACCCCCGCCGCCCCGGCCCGCGGCTACCCACGCGGTCGGTTTTAGCGGCTGCTGGTCCGCATCATGGCCTCGTGGCGTTACAGGTCCTCGAAGGCATCTTCGCCGGGGCGCCAAACCATGAAGATGGGATCCTCGAAACCGCACAGCCGCGCGATCTCTGGACCGACGAGCTCATCCTCGGTGGGGTGCAACTGGACGGAGCCGGTCACGAAGTCGACCTTGATTCCGATTCCGGTCTCCTCGTAGGTGGCGGTCACCTTCTGGAAGATAAGTCCACGCAGCGCGTTGGCCCAGCCGGTTTCCGTTGGTGAGAACTGTTGTCCAGACAGCGTGACCGTTGGCAACACGTCGCATGTGAGGACGGGCATGTCGTCGGTCGAACCCTCGAACCGCAGTTGGACGTAGTCCGCGACAAACTGCACCGAGTACAGCTCGAAGCCAACGAGGCGGCTAAGTAGGGAGTTCAGTTCATATGCCACGGCAGGGAGTCTAGGTCAGGGCAGTCAACCCCAACCTGGGGGTTTTGAGTACTTGAGTTACCTGGCCTCGCCTCCTGAACCCACCACTCACCCCAGCTCCCATCCCGTCTGCCGTCGACCCACACACCGTGGAGCGGGCGTGG
>NZ_WWKH01000392.1:0-5683 GCF_009865595.1 Streptomyces sp. SID1328
CCGCGCAGCGCGGCGGCCGCGACCCGGCCGGGGTCCGCGTCGGGGAGGTCGGCGGTCAGCTCGGTCAGGGTCCGCAGCAGCGCGGCACCGGGGCCGTCGTTCTCCACAGGGGCCTCGGTCGCCGGGGTGGCTGAAGCCGGATCGGCAGGCGCGATGGTCACGTGGGGCTCTCCCTCGCTGGGCACGGGGGCCTGGCGGAGGGTATGAGGGGGCACGAGCGCACACGGCGTCGCGTCCACCGGCCCACTCCACGAGGCCCGGACGTCTTCGAGCACCCGGACCGGACGGCCGGGCGCCGCTGTCGGCAGGTCCTCGGACTGACGCTGGCATGCACGAAACACGCGAGTACACCGTTGCGGGACAGTTCCGGATTCGCACCGGATTCCCCTGCGACGACAGCGAGCACGAGCATACATCTAGTGCCGCCCTGTCGCGGCACCCCCAGATGTTGTGTCTGTTGTGTGTTGCGGTGGCTTCAGAGGGTCAACTCGTAGGTGAGCAGGGCGAGGTCCAGGACGCCCGGCAACGGGTTCCAGTCGCGGTGCGGGGTGCGGTGGAAACCGAGGCGTTCGTAGATGCGGTGGGCGGCGTGCATCGTGGGCTGGGTGGAGAGGACGAGGCTGTGGCAGCCCGCCAGGGCCCGTGCCCGGTCCGCACAGGTCCGTACGAGGGCTTCCCCGGCTCCCTGGCCACGGCCGGCCCGCGCGACCGCCAGCATCCGGATCTCGGCCTCGCCCGGCCCCGCGATGTCGGCCATGGGGCCGCCGGCCGGGACGAAGGTGACCCCGCCCAGCAGGACGTCCCCGCGCACGGCCACCAGGATCTCCGCGTCCGCCGCCCGCCGGGCCACGTCCCGCAGCTCACCCAGGTAGGCGTCGCTCTCCCCGAAGTCCAGCAGGCCGTCCTGGAGGTACGCCTGCGCGGTGATCTCGCCCAGGGCGGTGTACTCGGCCGGCTCGGCGGGTCTGATGACGAGGTCCATGCCCGGCAGTGTGTACGACGACGGGCCGCCGTCGCTTGCGCATTACGGCGGCCCGTGGCCGGAAGGCGGGGACTTCTAGTGGCTGGTGCCCGCTGTGGCCGGGGGGAGTTCGACCTCCACGCCGGGGTCGCCCGCGTCGGCGGTGTAGTCGGCGGGGGTGGTCTCGTCGATGCCGTCGGGGGCCTTCACGGCCTTGAGGACGAAGGTGAGGACCACGGTGACGACGACGTTCAGGACGAAGGCCGTCAGGCCGATGTAGCCGATCTCACCGATGCCGGGGATCTCCTTGGCGGAGCCGCCGAAGTGCTTCTGGGTGGGGGAGGCGACGCCGTAGGCGGCGAGGGTGCCGTAGACCATGCCGACCGCCCAGCCGGCCAGCAGGGCCCAGCGGTGGAACCAGCGGGTGAACAGGCCGCCGACCAGGGCGGGGAAGGTCTGGAGAATCCAGATGCCGCCCAGGAGCTGGAAGTTGATGGCGACCGTCTTGTCCATGGTGAGGACGAAGACCAGCGCGCCCACCTTCACCAGCAGCGAGACCAGCTTGGAGATCTTGGTCTCCTGCTCGGGCGTCGCGTCGGGCTTGATGAAGTCCTTGTAGATGTTGCGGGTGAACAGGTTCGCGGCCGCGATCGACATGATCGCCGCCGGGACGAGCGCGCCGATACCGATCGCCGCGAACGCCACGCCCGCGAACCAGTCCGGGAACATGTCCTCGAACAACTGCGGGATGGCGAGCTGCCCGTTGGTGACCTTCACCCCGGCCGCGATGGCCATGAAGCCCAGCAGCGCCAGCAGCCCCAGCATCAGGGAGTACAGCGGCAGGATCGTGGTGTTGCGCCGGATGACCTCGCGGCTCTTGGAGGAGAGGGTCGCGGTGATCGAGTGCGGGTACATGAACAGCGCGAGCGCCGATCCCAACGCCAGCGTGGCGTAGGTCCACTGGCCCGCCGGGGCCGGGACGAGTCCGCCCGCACCGGCGGCGGTGTACTTCTCGCCCGCCTTGGCGAAGATCTCGTCGAACCCGCCCAGCTTGATCGGGATGTAGATGATCGCCACCGCGATGACGATGTAGATCAGCGTGTCCTTCACGAACGCGATCATCGCCGGGGCCCGCAGACCCGAGGAGTACGTGTACGCCGCGAGCACACCGAACGCGATCAGCAGCGGCAGGTCCTTCACGAACCAGTTGGTGTCCTCACCGCCGCCCACGCCCATCACGTCCAGCACCGCCTGGATGCCGACCAGTTGGAGCGCGATGTACGGCATGGTCGCCAGGATGCCGGTGACCGCCACCGCCAGCGAAAGGCCCTTGGAGCCGAAGCGCCCGCGCACGAAGTCGGAGGTGGTGACGTACCCGTGCCGGTGCGAGACCGACCACAGCCGGGGCAGGAAGGTGAAGATCAGCGGGTACACCAGGATCGTGTACGGCACCGCGAAGAACCCGGAGGCGCCGGCCGCGTAGATCGCCGCCGGCACCGCGACGAAGGTGTACGCCGTGTACAGGTCGCCGCCGAGCAGGAACCAGGTGATCCAGGTGCCGAACGACCGGCCGCCCAGGCCCCATTCGTCCAGCGAGTGCTCGTTCTCCGCCTTGCGCCAGCGCGAGGCGAGGAAGCCCAGGACGGTGACCGCCAGGAAGAAGAAGACGAAGACGCCGAGCGCCACGCCGTTGACGCCGTCCTTCACTTCGAGACACCCCCGCTCCGGGCCTTGCGGGAGCGCTGGTCGCGCTGCCAGAGCTGGTACGCGGTCATGGTGAGCGAGGTGGAGACCAGCACCCACAGCATCTGGTACCAGTAGAAGAACGGGATACCGATGAACGTCGGGTCCACCTTGGAGAACGAACCGACCCACAGCATCGCCACGAACGGCGCCACGAGACACAGCCCGATGACCACTCGGACCGGTGTCACCACCGGTTGCCTCACTTCAGAATCTTCGGGCATGCCGGACTCCGTCCCCTCGTTGATCACGCGTAATGCGCACGCAATCTAGGTGACGGCACGGCGGAGCGGAAGCCCTCGTCCGGGTATCGATATGGCGATGTGAGCTGGTGGGGCCCGAGAAGCGGGGGAAACGGAGCCGGTCAGTCCTGCGGACGCCGGAGCCGCGCCACGAACTTGTACCGGTCGCCCCGGTACACCGAGCGCACCCACTCCACCGGGCGGCCCTCCCGGTCCACCGAGTGCCGGGACAGCAGCAGCATCGGCAGGCCCACGTCGGTGCCGAGCAGGCTCGCCTCGCGCGGGGTCGCCAGCGAGGTCTCGATGGTCTCCTCGGCCTCGGCCAGGTGGACGTCGTAGACCTCGGCGAGCGCGGTGTACAGCGAGGTGTACTTCACCAGCGAACGGCGCAGCGCGGGAAAGCGCTTGGCGGAGAGGTGGGTGGTCTCTATGGCCATCGGCTCGGCGTTGGCCATGCGCAGCCGCTCGATGCGCAGCACCCGGCCGCCGGCGCTTATGTCCAGCAGCCCGGCCAGCCGGTCGTCGGCCGTGATGTAGCCGATGTCCAGCAGCTGCGAGGTGGGTTCGAGCCCCTGGGCCCGCATGTCCTCGGTGTAGGAGGTGAGTTGGAGCGTCTGGGCGACCTTGGGCTTGGCGACGAAGGTGCCCTTGCCCTGGATGCGCTCCAGCCGTCCCTCGACCACCAGTTCCTGGAGGGCCTGGCGGACGGTGGTGCGGGAGGTGTCGAACTCGGCGGCCAGCGTGCGCTCGGGCGGCACCGGCGTGCCCGGCGGAAGCGTCTCCGTCATCTCCTGGAGGTGCTTCTTCAGGCGGTAGTACTTGGGCACGCGCGCGGTACGGACGGTCGCGCCGGCCTCGTTCTCCGCCCTGCTGACGTCGGTGCTCATGGCTGCCTTCCCGGCTCCGGATGCCGATGGCGACCGACATCGCCATCGGTCACGGCTCACATCGTGGCACGGCCGCGCGCGGCCGGTTCACCCGCACGTTCCGTGATCTCCCTGTATACCGCCGCACCCCCGGTTGGTCTAGTCCACACGTGCCCGGCGGGCCAGTGGTCCACCGGAACTGGTCCGTCCGAACTGTCGGTTGCGCAATGAAAGGTCCCTGCATATCTCGGTCGCGTCACGGACGCCCGGACCCCACCTGAACACCCTTGACAGCCCATTTGGTCTGGGCCAAGCTCCCCCTGCTGGTCTACACCATTGGTCCAGTCCCGGCTCCGAGGGCGGTACGACGCGCAAGTGTGACACCGCGGGGAGGCAGGGGGGTTGTGGGCATCCCTGAGGAGGATGGCGTGAAGCGCAGACTGATAGCCGCGATCGGCGTCGCGGGCATGATCGTCTCCATCGCCGCGTGCGGCAGCGACGACGGCAAGGGCAAGGGGGGCGACAGTGACGCGCTGACCGTCTGGCTCACCGTCGACGCGCAGAACAACTGGCCGAACCTGGTCAAGGCCGCCGACGCCGCCGTGGTGAAGAAGCACCCGGGCCTGAAGATCAAGCACGAGTACTACGGCTGGCCGGACAAGAACACCAAGCTGGACGCCGTCCTCGCCACCGACAAGGCCCCCGACGTGGTCGAGATGGGCAACACCGAGATGCTCGGCTACATGGTGAAGGGCGCCTTCGCCCCCCTGGAGCCCGGCAAGTTCGAGGGCTCGGACGCCTGGCTGGACGGACTGAAGGCGTCGGTGACCTACGACGGCAAGACCTACGGCGTGCCGTACTACGCCGGTGGCCGCGTCGCCAACTGGCGCAAGGACGTGGCCGCTTCGGTCGGCGTCAAGACCCCGCCGAAGACCTACCCCGAGCTGACCTCCGCCCTGGACAAGATCCAGAAGAAGGAGGGTGACAAGTTCAACGCCTGGTACCAGCCCACCCGTGACTGGTACGCGGCCATGTCCTTCGTCTACGACGCGGGCGGCGCCATCGCCAAGGAGGAGGGCGGCCAGTGGAAGGCGACCCTCTCCTCGCCGGAGTCGGTCAAGGGCCTCACCGCCTTCAAGCAGGTGGTCGACAAGTACATGCACGGCGACAAGACCAAGGACGAGTCCGACCGTTACCTCGTGTACGGCCAGGGCAAGTCGGCCATGATCTTCGGTGCGGCCTGGGAGGGCGCGACCTCCGCCGACCCGAAGAACGACAAGACCGGCAAGCTCAAGGACAACCTCGAGAACTTCGTGATGCCCGGTCCCTCCGGCAAGAACATGCCGGTGTTCCTGGGCGGTTCCGACCTCGCCGTCCCGGTGAAGTCGCACAATCAGGACATCGCCGCCGAGTGGATCAACGCCTTCACCGGTCCCGAGGGCCAGAAGGGCCTGATCGCCAAGGGCAACCTGCCCAACAACAAGACCGACCTCGCCACCCTGAAGAACGACCCGGCGACCGCCGTGCCGGCCACCGCGGCCGAGTCCAACTGGTTCGTGCCGATGGCGCCGGGCTGGGGCCAGGTGGAGAAGGCGCAGGTCCTGCAGACCATGCTCCAGCAGATCGGCACCGGCAAGAAGTCGGTCCAGGACGCCGCCAAGGAGGCGGACGCCGCGATCGACAAGGTCATCAACACCAAGTGACCCCGGTGCGCCGCGCGGGCAGCGAAAGCCCGCGCGGCGCCCGCCGTACCGCTCGCACAGGTTTTAAGGGATCGCCGAGGAGCGCGATGAGTGCCGCAGACACGACCACGCCTGCAAAAGTGCCGCCGCAGCGGCAGGCGCCCCCGCCCGGCCCGCCGCCCCCGCCCC
>NZ_WWKH01000393.1:0-6467 GCF_009865595.1 Streptomyces sp. SID1328
GGCAGACGGGAATTGTCAGACAGGGCCTAGGGGTACCGCCGCCGGCCCGGGGGTCAGCTCCGGACGAGCGTGATGTCCCGGTCCCGGGTGGCATGGAACACGGGGAGCGGCACCAGCCCGCTCGGACGCAGCTCCATGACGTTGGCCTGGACGTGCGCGGCGCCCGCCTTCAGTGTCTCCGAGGAGACCTTCCCGGAGTTCTCCCACCGGAAGCAGGGCGGCACCGCCGAGCGTGGCGGCGAGGACGGGACGTACGGGCATCGGGGGCCTCCCGGTGTGGGGTGCGCGGGGCTCCCACAGGTACCGGCGACGCCCCGCCCGGCAGGCGACCGTCACCCCATCGGTGGCGCGTGAATGGGCCGAGCGCAGTCGTTCCCTAATCCCCCTCTCCGGGCCCGCGCACCGATGGTGACCAGCAGGTATACCGAAGACCTAAAATGATCAACGTGTCCGAGCAGCACGCCCCCAGGTCCCTCATCGTCACGCTGTACGGCGCCTACGGGCGCTGCGTACCGGGCCCGGTGCCCGTCGCCGAGCTGATCCGGCTGCTGGCCGCGGTCGGGGTGGACGCGCCTTCGGTGCGCTCCTCGGTGTCCCGGCTCAAACGGCGCGGTCTGCTGCTGCCGGCCCGCACCGCCGGGGGCGCGGCGGGGTACGAGCTGTCGGCGGAGGCGCACCGGTTACTGAGCGCCGACGACCGCCGTATCCACGCCGTCGGCCCCGCCGAGGACGCGGGGTGGGTGCTCGCGGTGTTCTCGGTGCCCGAGTCGGAGCGGCAGAAGCGGCATGTGCTGCGTTCCCGGCTGGCCGCGCTGGGCTTCGGCGCGGCCGCGCCGGGGGTGTGGATAGCCCCGGCCCGGCTGCACGAGGAGGCCCGGCACACGCTGGGCCGACTGGGTCTGGACGCCTATGTGGATCTCTTCCGGGGCGATCATCTGGGGTTCGCCCCGACCGTCGAGGCGGTCCGCCGCTGGTGGGATCTGCCGGCCATCGCCGCGGAGCACGAGCGGTTCCTCGCGGCGCACGCGCCGGTGCTGCGCGCCTGGGAGGACCGGCCGGACACCCCGGCCGAGGACGCCTACCGGGACTATCTGCTGGCCCTGGACTCCTGGCGCCGGCTGCCCGGCGCCGACCCCGGCCTGCCGGCCCGGCTGCTGCCCGCCGACTGGCCGGGGGCGCGCTCGGCGCGGGTGTTCCGGGCACTGCACGAGCGGCTGCGGGACGCGGGCGCGGTCTTCGTCGGGGTGTGAGCACGGCGGCCGGTGACCGGCCGCTCGCTCCGTGGTACCGGAACGGCTGAAACGGACACCCTCCGGCTGTGACTGTGGTCACTCGGCGGGGATGACGGCCCGGCGCGCGCGACCGTCCCGTCACCGGTGTCACCGGTGATCGACAGGGACGTAACAGCAGCTACGGGAGGGGGTGGTGGGGCGTTCGGCGCGGCGTGCGGACGGGTACCGGGCCCGGTGGTTCCGGCCACCGCCCGCCGAAGGTTTCGATGGCCGGACCCGTACCATTTCCTACAGTCGAAGGCAGGACAGCCTGCTCCATGAACGGACTCGCCGTGCACGAACGCCCCACCGAATCGGCCTCCTGGCGCATCGCGCTGCCGCACACCGCCGCGGCGGTGCCGGTGGCGCGTGCCCTGGTGCGGTCGGCCCTGGCCGAGGTGGGGCACATGGCCGACTGCGACACGGCGGAGCTGCTGACCGCCGAGCTGGTGGCCAACGCGGTGGAGCACACTGCGGGCAGCGGTCCGATCGAGCTGGTGGTGGAGCTGCGGCCGACCGGCTGCCAGGTCGAGGTGCACGACCCCGACCCGGAGCCGCCCGGCCATCTCACCCGTCCGGTGATCGAGGAGCCCGACCCCTGGCAGGAGGGAGGGCGCGGCCTGTTGCTGATCCGCGCCCTCAGTTCGTCCTGTGGTCACCGCCCGACCTCGTCGGGCAAGGCGGTGTGGTTCAGACTGCCTGTCGTTCCCGCTCAGCGTTCGGCGTGACCCCGGCCGCCTCGGCGCGGCCCAGCGTGGAGTGCCGGCGGCCGTAGGCGTAGTACACACCGAGGCCCACCGCGAGGAAGACCGCGAACTGCACCCAGGTCTGCCAGCCCGTCTCGTACATCAGGTAGAGGCAGAAGACGACGCCGAGCAGCGGGGCGACGGGGTACAGCGGCACCCGGAAGCTGCGCTTGAGGCCCGGCTCGCGACGGCGCAGGGCCATCACCGCGATATTGACGACCGCCATGATGGCGAGCGTGCCGATGGTGCAGAGGTTCACCACGGAGTCGAGCGAGGCGAAGGCCGCGGGGACGGCGAAGACGACCGCGACGATGAGCGTGCCCGCCACCGGCGTGGAGGTCTTCGGGGACACCTTCTCGAACACGCGCGGGATCAGTCCGTCGCGGGACATCGACAGCAGGATGCGGGTCTGGCCGTACATCACGGCGAGCACGACCGAGGCGATGGCGACGACCGCGCCGAAGGCGATGACACCGCCGCCGATGGTGGAGCCGGTGACCATGTTGACCACGTACGACAGCGCGGCGGGGCGGCCGCCGACCTGGTGGGCGCCGATGGCACCGATCGCGGCGACCGCGACGGCGCAGTACAGCAGGGTGACCAGGCCCATGCAGACGAGGATCGCCACCGGGATGTCCCGGCGCGGGTTCTTCGCCTCTTCGCCGGCCGTGGTGATCGCGTCGAAGCCGATGTACGAGAAGAAGGCCGCGGTGGTGCCCGCGCCGATGCCGCCCAGGCCCGCCGGGGAGAACGGGGTGAGGTTGCCGTCCTTGAACGCGCTGTAGCCGATGGCGCAGAACGCGAGCAGGATGACGAGCTTCACGGCGGCCATCGCGGCGGTGGCCCGCGCACTCTCGCGCACACCGCGCACCAGCAGCACGGCGGCCATGGCGATGACGATCACGGCGGGCAGGTTCACCACGCCGCCGTCGCCGGGTCCGGCGGACAGCGCGTCGGGGAGCTGCCAGCCGGTGAGGCTGTGCAGGAGTTCGTTGACGTACTGGCTCCAGCCGACCGCGACGGCCGAGATGGAGATGCCGTACTCCAGCAGCAGGCACCAGCCGACCAGGAAGGCGGTGGACTCGCCGAGACCGGCGTAGGCGAAGGAGTACGAGGAGCCGGAGACCGGTATCGCGCCGCCCAGCTCCGCGAAGGAGAAGGCGGTGAACACGCAGGTGATCGCGGCGAGGATGAAGGAGACGACCACGGCGGGTCCGGCCTGCGCGACGGAGTCGGAGAGGCCGACGAAGATACCGGTACCGACGATGGCGCCGACACCGAAGCAGATGAGCTGGAAGAGGCCCATGGTGCGCTTCAGGCCGTGGCCCTCGCGGTCGGCGCCGGATTCGGCGACGAGCAGATGCGGGGACTTGATGCGGGGAGCGGGCATGCGGGTGGTGCTCGTTTCTGGTGGTGCGGACGGCCCGGTCAGGCCGCTGCGTCGGCGCGGCACGAGGGGTGGGGGCCAGGCCGTCGGTCAGGATAAGGCCAGGTGAGGCGGGTCACGCAAGGGTTTGTGACGTATCCCCGAGGGTGGCGACGAGCACGGCCTTGATCGTGTGCATCCGGTTCTCCGCCTCGTCGAAGACCACCGAGTGCTCGGACTCGAAGACCTCGTCGCTGACTTCCAGCTCGGTCAGTCCGTACCGTTCGTGGATCTCGCGGCCGACCTTGGTGCCGAGGTCGTGGAAGGCGGGCAGGCAGTGCAGGAAGCGCACGTCCGGGTTGCCGGTGGCGCGCAGTACGTCCATGGTCACCGCGTACGGACCGAGCAGGCCGATGCGCTCGTCCCAGACCTGCTGGGGCTCGCCCATGGACACCCAGACGTCGGTGGCGACGAAGTCGGCGCCGCGCACGCCCTCCTTCACGTCCTCGGTGAGGGTGAGGCGGGCGCCGGAGGCGTCGGCGAGCCGGCGTGCCAGCGCGACGATGGTCTCGTCGGGCCAGAGCAGCCGGGGGGCGACGATGCGGACGTCCATGCCGAGCAGGGCGCCGGTGACCAGGTAGGAGTTGCCCATGTTGTACCGGGCGTCGCCGAGGTAGGCGAAGGTGACACTCTCCAGCGGCTTGTCGCTGTGCTCGGTCATGGTGAGCAGGTCGGCGAGCATCTGGGTGGGGTGCCACTCGTCGGTGAGCCCGTTGTAGACGGGGACGCCCGCGTACGCGGCCAGTTCCTCGACCACGCCCTGGCCGTGCCCCCGGTACTCGATGGCGTCGTACATCCGGCCCAGCACGCGGGCGGTGTCCTTGACGGACTCCTTGTGCCCGATCTGGGAGCCCGACGGGTCGAGGTAGGTGGTGTGGGCGCCCTGGTCGGCGGCGGCGACCTCGAAGGCGCAGCGGGTGCGGGTCGAGGTCTTCTCGAAGATCAGGGCGATGTTGCGGCCGGTCAGGTACCGTGTCTCGGCCTTGGCCCGCTTGGCCGCCTTCAGCTCGGCGGCCAGCGCGAGCAGCCCGCGGAACTCCTCGGCCGTGAAGTCCAGCTCCTTGAGGAAGTGGCGGCCGGTGAGGGCGGTCGGGACTGTCGCCATGGGGGCGCTCCAGGGGTACGCGGTGCACTGACTTCGCCAATTCTATACGAGCCTCGGCATTTCTATTCACAGTGCGGCATGATTATGCGCCGATTCACGCCGTGCCCGGTCTGTAGCCGGTCTATACCGGGTCCCGCTCGACCGGGCAGCTCATGCAGCGCGGTCCGCCTCTTCCCCGCCCCAGCTCGCTGCCCGGGATCTCTATGACCTCGATGCCCTGCTTGCGCAGATGGGTGTTGGTGGTGGCGTTCCGCTCGTAGGCGACGACGACTCCCGGCTCGACGGCGAGGACGTTGCAGCCGTCGTCCCACTGCTCGCGCTCGGCGGCGTGCACGTCCTGGGTGGCGGTGAGCACCCGGATCTCACCGAGGCCCAGGGCGGCGGCGATGGCCCGGTGCATGTGCTCCGGGGGATGGTCGGTGACCTTCAGCTCGCGCTCGCCGACACCGGGCTCGATGGTGTAGGAGCGCAGCATGCCGAGCCCGGCGTACTGGGTGAAGGTGTCGCCGTCGACCATGGTCATCACGGTGTCGAGGTGCATGAAGGCGCGCCGCTTGGGCATGTCCAGCGCCACGATGGTCTGCGCGGAGCCCGCCGCGAACAGCTTGTGCGCGAGCATCTCGACCGCCTGCGGGGTGGTGCGCTCGCTCATCCCGATCAGCACCGCGCCGTTGCCGATCACCAGCACGTCGCCGCCCTCGATGGTGGAGGGGTAGTCGGCCTGGCCGCGCGACCAGATGTTGAAGCCCTCCTTCTTGAAGAGGGGGTGGTGGCGGTAGATCGCCTCGAAGTGCACGGTCTCGCGCTGCCGGGCGGGCCAGCGCATGGCGTTGATGGAGACGCCGTCGTAGATCCACGCCGAGGTGTCGCGGGTGAAGAGGTGGTTGGGCAGCGGGCCGACCAGGAAGTCGTCCAGCTCCATGACGTGGAAGCGGACGGAGGCCGGCTCGGGGTGGCCGGTCAGGAACTCCCGCTTGGTCATGCCGCCGACCAGCGCCTCGGCCAGCTCGCCGGGGGCCATCGCGTCGAAGGCGGTGCGCAGATGGTCGGTGGCGAGGGGGCCGTACTCCTTCTCGTCGAAGACGCGGTCCAGCACCAGGGCGCGGGCCTCCGGGACGGCGAGGGTCTCGGTGAGCAGGTCGCCGAAGAGGTGCACCTCGACTCCGCGGTCGCGCAGGACGTCGGCGAAGCCGTCGTGCTCGGCGCGCGCCCGGCGCACCCACAGCACGTCGTCGAAGAGCAGGGCGTCCTTGTTGCTGGGGGTGAGGCGCTTGAGTTCGAGGTCCGGTCTGTGCAGGATCACCCGGCGCAGCCGCCCGGCCTCGGAGTCGACGTGGAATGCCATGCCTTCATCCTGGCCGCCGGGGGGCGCGTTCACTCTTCTCTCGGCACTCCCTCTTTTCGTCTGGTTGACGAGAACGGCCGTCCCGTTTATCGTCCTGGTGACGAGAAGTGAGGGGTTCCCATGGCCGACATCACCCGGCGCCTCGGCCGGCGCCATCTGCGCGGTGTGCCCACGGCACACATCCGGCACCACCGCTCCGGCACGCTGGTGCACGACGGGCCGGGGCTCAGCTTCTGGTTCCGGCCGCTGACCGCCGCGCTGTCCGAGATTCCGGTGGACGACCGGGAACTGGCGATGACCTTCCACGCCCGCACCCACGACTTCCAGGACGTGGCGGTCAGCGCGACGGTGACCTACCGGATCGCGGACCCGGCCACCGCCGCGGCCCGCCTGGACTTCTCCATCGACCCGGACACCGGCGTGTGGCGCGGCGCCCCGCTGGAGCAGCTCGGCACCCTGCTCACCGAGACGGCCCAGCAGCACGCGCTGGACGTGCTGGCCCGTACGCCCCTGGCGGCGGCGCTGGTGGACGGCGCGGCGGCGGTACGCGAACGCGTCACCGCGGGACTGGGCG
>NZ_WWKH01000394.1:0-19374 GCF_009865595.1 Streptomyces sp. SID1328
CGGCCCGCTCCGCCCGCGCTGCGCCGACGCGCGCCCTGGTGAGGGTTGGCCGGCGGCATGAGGTCAGGACACGTCGTGGCTGGGGCGGTCGGCTCCACGGCTTTAGGCAGCCACCATGGGGCGAGCCTCGAAGATCATGGCCCCAACGTCGTGCTTTACCGGGCAGGTCCACAGACTGCCCGACGCGCCGGAAGCTTACGGGGCCATGATCACTCGCCCCATGGCAGCTCCCGCCCAAAGCCGCTCCACCGACCGCGCGTCCAAGGCGCAGGTCGTGGCGACGTCAGTGCATGGCCAGGTCAGCCGCAATCCGCATACGGCGTCTTCCAAACTGGTGCTCAGGGTCCCGAGCGATGCGGCGGTTTCTTAGGGGCGGGCGGACAGTCGCGCGCCACGCTCTGAGACTCTGGGCAGATGCTCACTGAAGACGAAGCACGAGGGCTTGTTCTCGCGGAGCTCGCACGGGCCGAAAGAGCAGTACACCTGGAGCTTGCCATCTCCAGGGTTGAACCGGTGTCTTTCGGGTGGGTGTTCTACTGGTGTGCGCGACAGGACATCGGTCGCCCCGCCGGCCAGCGGCCAACACTCGGTGGGAACGGCCCTTTCTTGGTGGATCGGGAGAGCGAGCGGCTTATCCGAGCTGCAACCGGCAGGCCCGTACCCGAACAGATCGCGGACTATGAGCGTCGACTGCGGCATGAGGCTCATGTC
The DNA here is from genome assembly GCF_009865595.1 of Streptomyces sp. SID1328. Taxonomy (NCBI): domain Bacteria; kingdom Bacillati; phylum Actinomycetota; class Actinomycetes; order Kitasatosporales; family Streptomycetaceae; genus Streptomyces; species Streptomyces sp. SID1328. The sequence continues at coordinate 712 of NZ_WWKH01000394.1, forward strand.
CAGAACGCGGCGGCGAAGCAAGCTGTACAGCAAGGAAGTACAGCAACCACGGCAACCGTGGCCATCCGCCACCAACCTCCAACGGCCGACTGACCTGCCGAGCGAGCCTCAGCGACCGCCCCGCCCGTAGTTCGCACCGAGTGGCTGCGTCGACCACCAGGACGACGCGGTCACGCGAACGGCGACAAGCCCTTGCCTTCGAGGTGAGCGAGCAACGAGTCAAGGCACGACTCGGCCGTACCCAGGTCCGTACGGAAGAACGAGTCCTCGCCAAGCGGCCCGCCGCTGACGATGACCATCCACGCCTTCCTGTGCTCGGTCATGCGATCACCGTCGACCTTGAACACGGTCGTGACCCCCCGCTCGGCCAGCCACTCCATCAGCTCAAGCATGTCCATTAGCACCCCTCCAAGGGGATCATCCCCCAGCGGGAGTCTCGGGCCGTCTCCGGGCCGTGCGAGGGCGCGCAAGGGCAACCAACGCTGACAACCGTCGACGGCCCAACCACAGGTCACAGTATTGATCGTTTACAGGACCGCAGGTCAGGGAAGCGCCCCCGCACTTCTTCGGCTACTGATCGCACTAGCTTGACTGTGGGCCGACTCTCCAGCAGCGGTTCACCGTCCTGGGCGACGCCGGCCTGGTCGCCACCAACTGGAACGGCGTGAACAGGCACGCGGCTGGACGGCAAACGCTTGTGGTGAGATTCCGAGCGCGTCCAGTCGGGAGACGAGCTCTGTTTCCTGCTCCTGTGTGACGGCAATCCACAGGGAGGTTCCCGAGTCACTGGCACTGAAGACCTGCCGCTCCCGCCACCAGGCTTCGGCGTGGATCGTGTACGGAACCAAATCCAGCAGAAGTTCGAATTGCGCTTCGTCGCGGACGTCGACGTCGATACCCATCCCGGGATCCGCTCGCCGGGAGCGAGTGCCATCGGCCACCGCCTCTCGGGCCAGGGACAGCGCGCCTTCGTACGAATGCAGCACTGCAGGTGGCCAGGCATCGCCGCTGTAGGCGTCAACGTGGGCTGCGTCGATACCGGAGCGCAGAACGCGAAGCGCCTCGCGATGAATCAGTGCGACGTGCGACGGGCTCAGTCCGTCCACGAGTATGAGTTCACGGCCTGAGTCACCATCCTGGTTGATCACATGCGTGACCTTCCCACACGCAGTGCGCGTAGTGCTCCACTCCGGAGGGGAAAGCCGCGCTTGTCAAGACTGCGTGCGGCGGCTGACACCAGCGGCTGACACCAACAAGCGCGAACAGCAGCGATCAGCGCCGGACCTTACTGGACGACCGGCCGAGGCGCAGGCCCGGTTGGCCGACGTTGGTGGTCCCCTGGGATTGACCTGATAAGGATGAGGCCAGATCTCAAAGGCTGAATCCACCGGGGGTGCCGTCCAAATCCGATGGGCGGCACCCTGTCGGGCCTCGACCACGAAGACTCCACCAGGTCGACTGACCTCGCTCATCAGTCCCATGCATTGAAGATCACCCCGCCCAACGAGGCGACGCCATAGAAGCGGATTTCGCGCCACTCGCCTTGCGTGAGCACTGAGGTGTCCACGTAGGAAAGGGGCGTAGTGAGCCGCTGGGGGTCGAGCACCACGAACCCAGCGTGCGTGAAGGTGCCGGCCCAGGGTGGCGGTGCGACGAACTCCTCGCTGTACCAGTCCCTGCGTTCCTGAGCGAACGCGATCCAAGGGTGATATGCGTGGCAGAGGACGATGCGCTCGCCCGTGCCATCGACGACCGACGCGGTGTGGAACGTGCGAGGGTATGCCTGCGACTCAACCTGGCCCACCTTGGCGCCGGCGGCGCGAGCGGCTGCGTAGAGAGCACCTCGGAAGGCTCGCAGGTCGGTTTCGGGAAGTGGACCGTCCTTCGGTCGGTAGAAGCCTGTTGCTCCCCGCGGCAGCCTGAAGCGCGTGTTCTCATCATCGACCATTCGGTCATCTTGCCGCCTGATTGCACCAGAGTCCCAAGGAGTTTCGGGCCTCGTGGGGCCGTCCGAGGGTAGCCGACAACGACAGACGACGACCGTTACCGACTATCTTCCCCCTGGTCAGACACGGTGGGGCAGGTATCCCCGCTGGTGCCCAAACGCGAAGGCTAGTTGAGGAACCACAAGCGTGCGGGAGCGCGATGTTTACGTCATTGCCCCAGCGATCATCATGAGGCGGCAGGCGGCAGTTGAGGAAAGCCCGCGAAGCCACAGGGCGACTTCCGCTAGGCTCGCTGGGACGGTGTTGCGCTTCGCCGGCCTCTCGGAGTCATCCGATGTCGGGGCGATGCAAAGGCGGAATCGCAGGCCGCAGCTGGGCACCTTGGATCCGGGAAGTCGCGTTCAGTCTCTTCACACCTACATGCCTGTTCATGCTGGCTGTCTGGCTCGAAGGGGAGGTGGTCTCCGTGATCGCTACCGTGATTGCTCATCTGTTCGTGGTGCTCGCTGCGGCCCTCGCTCTCCTCTCCGAGGCGCGGGCAAAGCGCAACACCGTCGTCTTGTCGAGGGCGCCTGTGTGGGCTGACACCAGCGCCTGACACCAACAGGCCCGCACGGTGGCGGTCTGCGCCGCACCCCTGCGGACGGGTAGCCGAGGGCCACAGCCCGTTCATCCGACCCTGCGGCCCCTCATGATCGACCTGATAAGGATGAGGTCACAGGTTCAAATCCTGTTAGCCCCACAGTTGCGAAGACCCCTGGGCCGTCTGGACCTGGGGTCTTTTGCTGCGTCGGGGGAGGCGTGGAGTTGCGGCAGCTTCCCCGGGAGCGCACCACGACGGAGAGTCAACTAGGCCAAGTTCTAAGCCAGATGTAGGTCAAGACTGTCAGTGCCTACCCTTACGCTCCCGCCATGCGCAAAGGTGCGATCACCCTAGACGGTGTTCTCAAGGCCATCGCCGAGTACGACGAGTGGGGCCGGGACCGGTTCCTGGCCGAGTACGGGTACAAGCCAGCGACGGGGTACCTCCTGATACACGAGGACCGGACGTACGACTCGAAGGCCATCGCCGGAGTGGCCCACAAGTTCGATCAAGGTCGAGCGCTGAGGCCGGATGAGTTGAGCGGGGGAAGGTCGCACGCCGCCAGGTGGCTCGCCCGGCTCGGCTTCGTGATCCGTTCGTCCCGAGATCCCGACTGGACGCGTGACGAGATCATCCTCGCCTGCGACTTGGCGATGGCCAACGACTGGAAGCGGCTGGAGTACAACGACCCGCGGGTGATCGAGCTGTCTGCACTGCTACAGACCATGCCGATCCATCCTAAAGAAGTACGTACCGAGCTGTTCCGGAATCCCAACGGCGTGGCTCGCAAGACCGTCGACATCACGTGCCGACACCCGGACTACCCCGGGAAGCCGACGAACGGCAACGCGCTCGATGTCGCAGTTCTGAACGACTTCCTTGCCCGGCCGGCCGAGATGACGAAGGTGGCTCAGCAGATCCGGGACGGCCTCACCGCAGGTGAATTCCAGGCCGTACCGCCAGGGGTCGAGGAGGAAGACGACTACAGCGCACCCGAGGGCAGGTTGTTGATACGCCGCCACAAGAGTCGTGAGCGGGACAAGGGGCTGCGCAGGAGGAAGATTGACGCCGTGCTACGCCAGGGCCGCCGCCTCGCCTGTGAGGCATGCGGTTTCGACTTCGAGGCGACGTACGGCCCGCGGGGCACGGGATACATCGAGTGTCATCACGTCGTGCCCTTGCACGAGGCCGGCGAGGGGCGGACGAAGCTCAGTGATCTCGCGCTTATCTGTGCCAACTGTCACCGGATGATCCACCGCCGCGCGCCGTGGCCAACGCCTGACGAACTCCGGAACCTGATCGAGGAGACAAAGCGGGGTGAGGCACGGATTCCCTCGCAACACGCGCCCGAGCCCGTCACGGCTGAGGCCGCGGTAGTCCCGTAGGCGATCGGGCTATGCCTCAGCCATCAGGGTGCACCGCCGTTGCCTACAGACCTACCGACCAGAAGCTTCCCGTGCCACACCCGTGCCAGATCGTGCGGGGAAGCGCGGGGAGTGGCGGGGAATCACTTCGCCGGCCAGCCCGGCTCTGGCGCCGCTTCACCGCAGGTCACCCCAGTAAGTCACCGGTAGATGACCGGAGCTTCCCAAGCTCAGAGCTTCAGTCACCCGATACGCGGTGGCCACCGAGCACGTCGTTCTGTACCTTGCCCCCATGACCCACAGCCGAAGGGGCAATGCCGCGTAGGCGCCCGTCAGCCCTGCGGGGCGCCCTTCCTAGCCGCCGACCGAGGCAGCGACGGTACCCGTTCATTGATCGCCTCTCCGGAACTTGCACTGCTGACATACGGCGGCTTGAGAAGACCCGTTTCTGGCCCGAAGCCACGGAAGAGGCGTTCTGGCACTGGAAGGCCCTGGCCCACGGCCCTCTCAGACAGCTTGCGGACCCACTAGGTCCTGACTGCGGCATCCTCGAGTGCGGGTGTTACGGCGTCGACTTCCGCGGTCACCTTGAAGCCGTGATTCACGCACTGCCGAGGAGGAGCGCGCGTGAGTTGCGGGCCCTGGTGCGGGCCCTGGACGTGAAGATCCTGGCCAGGGCCAAGGTCATCCCGGCTGACAGTCTGGACGCGCCATGGTGGCGAGGTCGGCTCTAGGAGCATGAACGGCCGTCTCAGTTTCCGTCTCATTCAGCCCCGTCCACGATCGTTCAGGCGAGTCCTGAAGCCGTACCCGCATCGGCAGCCAGCCGCCAATGAACGCAGGTGAACGCCCCCGCACGCAGCCCGAGACCCCACCAACACAGTTGGAAAGCGTGCGCCCCCTGCGCGCCAACTGGGAAAAGTCGTGCTTCGGCATGCGCCTCCCCTCGCGCCTCGGGCTGCTGGCAGGGTTGCTCAGCCCGAAAGTCCACCAGCTCTGAGGGGGGAAGTGTGGCAACCATGCAGTCCAGGTGTGGAGCACCGACGGAGAAGGGAACCAGATGCCGGCGGCTCGCCATGATCGGAGCGTCCCGGTGTGACCGCCATCGCGGCGACTGGTCCTCATACACGGTTCAGAGGCGCAAGGAAGCCGAGCGGAAGGCGAAGGCCAAGCGGCGGAAGTGATGCCGTCGGGCCGTCTCTGGGCAGACCTCAAAGCGTTGACCCTGTACGGGCGCCGTCCTCACCGCGGACCGGCGCTCGTCGCTTTAACTCGCGCATCGAGACTCCGCCGACCCCAAACGTGTACGCATCGCGCGCTCCCCTCACTACTCTCGACACGTGCTCAGACTCCTGATCGATACAAGCGTCTGGTTGGACATTGCCAAGCGGCGCGATGGCCAGCAGATCATCGTTCCCCTACGCGTCCTCTTTTTTCAGAAGAAGTTGGAGATTCTGGCCCCTTCGCTCATCCTGGACGAGTTTGAGAGAAATCGCCCTCGCGTCGAAGAGTCGGTCAGCACCAGCATTCGCGATCGCTTCAAAGCAATTCGCCAAGACCTGCAGGAGTACGGAGACACCCAGGCTAGCGAGTGGATCGAAGAAATGGCGCACTTGATCCCACACGTCAGTGCGCGGTCGCTCCAGAATTTCTCCGAAATATCCACCCTGCTTCAATCTGCCACGCGAGTCGATCCTGATCAGAGCCACTACGAGGCCGTTGTGCGGCGAGGTCTCGACAAAAAGGCCCCTCTACACCAGAACAAGAACAGCGTGGCCGATGCGCTGCTAGTCGAGTTGTACGCGACCACTGTCCGCACGGCCGAGGACAGAGCCGACCAGTGCGTGTTCGCTACGTCCAACTACCAGGACTTTTCCGTACTCAATGGCGATAGGCGAAAGCCTCATCCAGATTTGGCCCCTCTCTTCCCCGATCACTCGCACTACGCCTACGAAGTCAGCGGCTTGGTGGCGATCCTGACTGAGCTAATCGGCGACGAGTACACGGAGATTGCCGAGGAAGTCGACTTTCTCGCAGAAGACACTAGGTCGCTGCTCGATATCTTGGAGGCCCAAGAGGAGTGCTTCGATCGTGTCTGGTATACGCGGAGTATTGCCCACATCGCCAGAAACCCGAGTCAGGAGGACCTAGGCAGAAAGGCACGTGAACGACTAGAGGAGAAGTACGGAGCAGAGAATCTGCTGCCAGAAAGCGACTGGGAGTTCGGCTACTGGAACGGGAAGCTTGCAGCCCTTCGCTGGGTCCTAGGGAGTGAATGGGACTTCCTCGACACTTAGACCGTCACCGGTACCCACCGAGACGTCGAGGAGCCGTCATCCGCTTTGCGTTGAGCACCCTCCGGGCCGACTCGGGGCTGTCGGAGGCTGATCAACGACGACCAACGTTGACAAACATCGACGGCTCCGCCGCTGGTCAGAAGGTTGACCAAAGCCGAAGCCGCAGGACGCAGGCGTGCGCGATCAGAGCGTGTTCCTCTGAGATGCTCCAGGATCCATTGCCTTGTGTGGGCCAGCGTCCCTACCGGCCCCGGCAAGGGGCTGGATTGAGGACAGCCTGATGCTGCACTAGGCGCCGCAGCGAAGTCATCAGGTCAGAGCGCTTCCTTGTTCTCCTTCGGTGCCTCTCCCAACCTACGTACTGGAGGCAAGACACTCCACGGGAAGTTGACCCAGTCCTCGGTGCGCTTCCAGACGTACTCGCACTTCACGAGGGATTGGGACTTCTCGTAGATGACGGCGGAGCGCACCTCGGCGACGGTGTCGAGGCAGAAGTCGCGCACCAGCTTGAGCGTCCTGCCGGTGTCGGCGACGTCGTCGGTGATGAGCACCTTCTTGTCGGAGAAGTCGATGCGGTCGGGGACGGGTGCCAGCATCACCGGCATGTCGAGCGTGGTGCCGACGCCGGTGTAGAACTCCACGTTGACCAGGTGGATGTTCTTGCAGTCCAGGGCGTAGGCCAGGCCGCCGGCCACGAAGACGCCACCGCGCGCGATGCTCAGCACGATGTCGGGCTCGTAGCCGTCGTCCGCGATGGTCTGCGCCAGCTCACGGACGGCCGTGCCGAAGCGCTCGTAGGTCAGGTTCTCCCGCACGTCGCTCATGTCGTCGTCGCCCTCATACCTGGGTCCGGTGGAAGTTCAGGAAGGACCGCGAGGCGGTCGGGCCGCGCTGGCCCTGGTAGCGGGAGCCGTAGCGCTCGCTGCCGTAGGGGTGCTCCGCGGGGGAGGACAGCCGGAACATGCAGAGCTGGCCGATCTTCATACCGGGCCAGAGCTTGATCGGCAGGGTGGCCAGGTTGGACAGCTCCAGGGTGACGTGGCCGCTGAAGCCGGGGTCGATGAAGCCGGCGGTGGAGTGGGTGACCAGACCGAGCCGGCCCAGCGAGCTCTTGCCCTCCAGACGGGAGGCGAGGTCGTCGGGAAGCGTGATGACCTCGTACGTGCTCGCCAGCACGAACTCACCGGGGTGCAGGATGAACGGCTCGTCGCCCTCGGGCTCGACCAGCCGGGTGAGGTCCGGCTGCTCCACGGAGGGGTCGATGTGGGGGTACCGGTGGTTCTCGAACACCCGGAAGTAACGGTCCAGCCGTACGTCGATGCTCGAGGGCTGAACCATGGATTCTTCGAAGGGATCGATCCGGACCCGCCCGGCGTCGATCTCGGCCCGGATGTCCTTGTCTGAGAGAAGCACGCCCCGAGGATACGCAAGGGGCGCGGACCGCCGACAATCGTGACGGATCCGCGCCCCCTGGTGGTGCGGGTGTGTGCCGCCCGGCGGTGCGTGTGCCGACCGCTCGGCGGCGCGTGCCCACCCTTAAGTGGTGCGTGTGCCCACCTTTAGGTGGTGCGTGTGCCTACCGCTTCTGCAGCGTGACCGGCACCGCGCTGCGCAGCCGCGCGCAGCGGGGACACCGGACGAGCCGGCCGGGGCCCAGCCGCCCGGCCTGCTGCATCGGGAACGAAGCGGCGCTGAAGACGTGCCCGTCCGCGCAACGGACGACGGTGCGTTCCATCAAGTCCCTCAAGTCCCTTCCCCAGGAGCCGCGTCGGGCTCGCTCCCCCGACGCCGAACGCCACATTACGGGACCAACCGGAACCTGACCCAGGCGGCACTCCGGGACCCCGAAGCCCCCACCGTACGCCCCGCTCCGCCCCGCCCGGAGCCGCCCATGAGGTACAGTGAGCGAGCGTTCGGACGCCGACTGCACCCCGGTCGATATGTCCGTATTGCGCGGGTGTAGTTTAATGGTAGAACATCAGCTTCCCAAGCTGAGAGCGCGAGTTCGATTCTCGTCACCCGCTCTTCGAAAAGGGCCCAGGTCATCGACCTGGGCCCTTTTTTGACTCCCGGACTTAAGCGTCCCGGTACCAATGCGTCCCGCCCACCAGGAACTCGTACACCGGCCGCCCCCGGCTCCCGCTCGTGCGGAACGCCTCGCCGTGGTCGTTGATGCGGATCGTGCCCTGGCGGCCGGCGCTGTTCCACTGGAGGTCCACGTACCAGTGGACGTCGTGGGTGTCGGCGTGGGCGGTGATGTAGAGGACCTCGGGGTCGGTGCGGCTCACCTTGTAGGGGAAGCCGCGCTGGCCGGCCTTCGGGGACAGTACGGGGTGGGGGGCGTCGAGGTCGGTGTCGAAGGACCTCGTCTCGACGCCTCCGCCGCAGCCGGAGGAGCCGAGGTACGCGTTCCAGGCCGGCGGTGGGCCGGAGTCGGCCACGCCTACGTGCATGGACTCGATGACGACGGCCTCGTCGCCGGTGCCCTGGACGGTCAGCGCCACGCGCTGCTCGTCGGCGGCGATGGCCCGGTGTGCCTTCACCCAGCCCGGTACGTCCTGCCCCATCACCGGCGGGGCGACCTCGGCCGGAGGCCGGTCGACGAGGTACTTCCCCTCGCACTGCGGGTCGTCCCAGCCGTAGGTGCGGGTGCTCACGGTGAGGGGGGCGGCGGTGGCCCGGCCGGTGGTGGTGCCGTGTACCGAGGGGTCACCGTCGTCGCGGTCGAGCGTCAGCGCGGTGGCCACCGTGACGACCAGGGCGACGGCCGCCGCGATCAGGGGCCAGTGCTTACGGCGGGGGCGGTGGGACGGCTCTTCCACCGAGGTGGGGGCGGGTACGGGGACAGGTGGGGCGCCCTCCTCCGGCGCCGGAGACACAGGCACGACACTTGCCCCCGGCGCCGGAGCAACCGCCCGCCGCCCCCGCTCCCGCGCCGCGTCCGCGAGTACCCACCGCCGGTGCAGTTCCACCAGCTCCTGAGGCGTCGCCCCGCACAGCCGGGCCATGCGGGAGACGACCGCGTAGTCGGCCGGTACGCCGTCGCCGCGGCAGTAGCGGTGCAGGGTCGAAGTGCTCATGTGCGCGCGCTTCGCCAGGGCCTCGTAACTCAGCCCGGAGCGCTGCTTCAACTCGCGTAACAGCGTCGCGAACCCGGCGATCTCCTCAGCCGCCCCCACCAGTCCCCCATTCCGTCCGGCATCCCATGCCGACCGCGTTTCACCAGGTCATAGCCGGTGCCGACATCCCAGCGTTCCAAAAATCCCGATGGAATGGCGGGCGGGACGCGGGGTGGCACAGGCTGAGGTCATCCAAGCACGGCACCCCACCGGTCACCGTGCTGGCCCAGCTTCCCCCGCGCCTCGGGCGCGTTGAACCGGCGGAAGCTCAACTCCACTGCAGACAGGGCAACTCACTCATGCGCAACACCACCCGTACCGCCGCCGCCTCCTCCCTGATGGCCCTCGCCGCACTCGCCCTCGTGGGCGTCCAGGCCGGCACGGCCCACGCCGCCACCACGGCCACCTGCACGACGGCCACCACCAAGCTGACCGTCACCGAGGTGTCCCGCCCCATCAACCACCTGCTGCTGAAGGCCACCAACACCGGCACCGCCACCTGCAACGCCTACTACGCCCCCCTTCTGCGCGCCGGCGCCGACGCGCAGGCCCCGCTCGCCCGGGTCGAGGACAGCAAGCCGCAGGCCGTGGTGACGCTCAAGCCGGGCGAGTCCGCGTACGCCGGCATCGCCACGTACTCCCCCGACGGCGAGGGCGGCGCCACCGAGAAGACCCTCGGCGTGTTCTTCACCGACCGGAACGCGGGCGGCACCGGCAAGGAGAAGACGCTGAACCTGCCGAACGGCGGGGTCTTCTTCAACAGCGCGGCCGCGGTGACGTACTGGCAGGACAACGCGGCCGACGCCCTCACCTGGTAGGGACGTTGTCCGGGAACTCCCCCGGAATTGTCCGTGATCGGTAACACGCGCATCCCCCCGCTCCCGCCCTCCGTCCTGACAAGTGGTCGCGACGCGGCCGGGGCCGGACGGGCGAGAGTGGGGGCGGACATGGCGCGGCACAACGGGACGCGGGGCTGGTACGGCAAGGTGGTCGGGGCGGCGCTCGGCGTCACGATGCTCGCGGTCGGAGCCTCCATTTGGACCGCGCAGGCCGACACCGCGGGCGGGCCCGCGCCGAAACCCGCGACGAGCAGCGTCAAGCCGGTCGATGTGACCATCGCGCACTCCTCCGACCAGGGCGCGCGCGGCGTCAACATCACCATCGACGACGGCCCCGACCCCACCTGGACGCCCCAAGTGCTGGCCGTGCTCAAGGCGTACGGGGTGAAGGCCACGTTCTGCATGGTCGGCACCCAGGCGCAGGCGCACCCCGACCTGGTGAAGCAGGTCGTCGCCGCCGGGCACCGGCTGTGCGACCACACGGTGTCGCACGACACGGCGATGGACAAGAAGCCCGTGTCCTACCAGTCGCGGCAGATTCTCGACGCCGAGCGCATGATCACCGAGGCGTCCGGGGGCGTACGGCCGATGTACTACCGCGCTCCCGGCGGCGCCTTCACCCCCGCCAGCCGCAAGCTCGCCGCCTCGCGGCGGATGCGCCCGCTGGGCTGGAACGTCGACACCAAGGACTTCGAACGGCCGGGCACGGACGCCATCGTGGCCACGGTCGAGCGTGAACTCCCAGGTGGGCCGACGCTGTTGTTCCACGATGCGGGCGGCGACCGTTCGCAGACGGTCGAGGCGCTGCGGCGGGTGCTGCCCGAACTCAAGCAGCAGGGTTACTCGTTCGGCTTCCCGGTGCGCTGAGAACCGCTCGCTCCCTCATGCCGTCCCCCACTTCGAAAGGAACCTCCTCTTATGAACCGCCACCTGGGCAAGGCCGTTGTCGCCTCTGTCGCGATCACGGCCGGGCTGCTCATGACGGCGTGCCAGAGCGGCTCGGACTCCGCCACCGCCTCCGGCACGAGCACCACGTCCGCCGCCGGGACGGCCACGGAATCCCCCGGCTCCCAGGACGCCGGCGGGTCGGAGCGGCAAGCCGCGCAGCAGGGCTCCGGCGCGGATTCCTCCACCAGTTCCTCCACCGGCACGGGTTCCGGCTCCGGCGCCGGCTCCAGCTCCGTCTCACCCTCCCGTGACACCGCCGTCGAGGGCATCGACAAGGGCGAGGGCGTCAACGGCACCTGGTTCGGCAACGTCTCGTACCTCGCCCCCGGCAAGTACACGGTCAGCGACCAGAAGGACACCGAGCAGGAATTCCTCGTCGCCGAGGACACCGAGATCATCGGCTACGACGACATCTGCGGCGATCCGGGCGTGGCCGGCGGCACCAAGTGCACCGAGGCCCAGCTCGAGACGGCCGCGAAGAAGGGTGTCTCGGCCGAGGTCGTGATCAAGAACGGCATCGCCACGAGCATCCGCGACGACCACTGAGCCCGGCCGCGACGACGTCTCACGCCGGTTCGAGCTGCGGCTCCGGCCGGGGCGTCGGCGGGGCGGGCCTCGGCTCCCAGCGGGCGGTGGTGCGAACGTAGCCGTAGATCACCGCGGCCGTGGCCAGGAGGACGAAGGGGCCGACCGCCCAGGGGTGGTGGGCCATCTGGACGGGCAGGAAGCGGACCGCGAGCAGGAGGGCGGTGAAGAACGCCACTCCCCCGGCGACCTGCTGTACGGCCGGGCGGTCCCAGCCGTGGTCGAGTGCGCGCAGGGCCGTCTCGATGGTGAGCGTGAACACCACGCCGGCGACGAGGTCGATGCCGTAGTGGTAGCCGAACCCCAGGGTCGCGGTGAGGGTGGCCAGGAGCCAGAAGGTGCCCGCGAAGCGCAGGAACCGCGGGGCCCTGCGGGAGTGGATGAAGATCGCGGTGGCCCAGGCGGTGTGCAGGCTGGGCATGCAGTTGCGGGGCGTGATCGCGTCGTAGACCACCGAGTGCGGGGAGTCGACCGGGGGCGGGGTGTGCGGCCAGATTTCGGCGACGGCCCAGTGCGCGCTGCCCGTGCCGAAGGCGCCGGTGCCGTAGGCGAAGACGGGGCCGACCACGGGGTAGATCATGTAGATGGCCGGTCCGAGCAGGCCGATCACCAGGAACGTACGCACCAGGTGGTGGGCCGGGAAGCGGCGCTCGGCAGCCACGTTGCGGAGCTGGTACAGCGCCACGACGACCGCGGCCACCGCGAGCTGGCCGTAGACCGCGTCGAGGATGTGCGAACCCACCGGGCCGGTGGCATCGACGATCCGGCCCGCCACCCACGAGGGGTTGCCCAGCGCGTGATCGGCGGTCGCCACGTACGGGTCGAGCACCTGGGGACGGGTCTTGGAGGTGATCAGCAGCCAGGTGTCGCCCGTCTTGCGGCCGGCCACCAGCAGCAGGCCCAGGCCGACGCCCTTCAGCAGCAGGACGCGTTCCCGGCCGGTCCGACGGGTGAGCGCGATGACCCCGCAGCCCAGCACCACCCACAGCGCGCCGTTGCCGAACGCGCGGCCCTCGTTCCCGCCGACGCCGCCGATGTCGAACGCCCAGCGCGTCAGCGCGAGGACGACGTCGATGCCGAGCGCCACTCCGACGGCGATGAAGCGCTGCCGCCAGGTGAGCACCACCAGGGTCAGCGCCAGGCCGGCGTACAGCAGGGCCCCCGACTTGGGGCGGTACACCAGCTCCGCGACCTGGTGGGTGAGCGGTCCAGGCAGGCCGTAGCGACGCGCGGCCAGCTCCAGCGCGAGGAGGAATCCGAGAGCCGTCACACCCGCCGCGGCCCAGAGTCCGTTCCGCGGCCGACCCTTGGGGGTGGACGCGGTCGGGCCGGATATTCGCGAAAACCCCCGTGACAGCATGCGCCTCAACTTATCGGCACAGGGCACTGAAAAGCGCCCCTATGGACAGAACTGATCATCAACGGGCGGACCTGGGCAGGGGGCGGCACGTGAACAGGCCCGGACGGGATATCGTCCGGGCCTGCTCGGGGTCGTACGGGGCGGGCTGTGGCTTTGGTCGCAGGGGGTGGCCGTCACCTCAGCCGCACGGCGTCGGCCGGCACCTCAGCCGTGCGGTGCCGCCGTCGCCTCGGGCCTCGTCAGACCGCGACGTTCCCGCCCTCGGTGCGGCGGCGGCGGACGACGAAGACCGCGCCGAGGCCGAGCGCGACGGCCGCGCCACCGGCGAGGGCTATCGCCGGGAGGGCCGAGCTGGAGCCGGTCTCGGCGAGGTGGCCCTGGGGGACGACCTGGGTGTTGCCGGCGGGCTTGGTGGTGGGCAGGGGCTTGCTGCCGCCCTGCGGCTTCGGGGTGGAGTCGTCGACCGGGCCGGGGGTGGCGCCCGCGGCGAGGATGTCGAACTCGTAGAAGTCGTCGTCCGAGGCGTAGACGCAGTTGCCCTCGTCGTCCACGTACGAACCGATGCTGATGGCGAAGCCGGCCCCGGCGGGGGCCTTCTTGTCCACCGACAGGCGCAGGTCGATGGAGAACGACTCCTTGGCCTTCACGTCGGTGTAACCGAGGTAGCCGGCGGACTCGTCGTCGAGGTCCACGGAGATGTCGTTCCACTTGCCCGAGGTCGGGTCCTGGTACTGCAGGGTGAGGTACTGGGTGGCGTCGGAGAAGTCGTCCTCGCCCATCGCCGCGGCGAAGACACCGAGGTCGACCCGCTTGTAGGCGTGCTCGCCCGAGTTCTTCACGTTGAGCTTGAAGCCGTGGAACCCACTGCCGGCGACGATCTTCGACGGCAGCCCGGAGAGGCCGGTGGTGAGCTCCTTGTCGAGCTTCGGGTCGGTGTCGTCGCAGTCCTCCGGGCCGGTGGACGCGGACGCCGACGCGGAGGCGGAAGCGCTCGGCGAGGTGGACGCGGAGGTGGAGGCGGACGCCGAGGGAGAGGTGGCGTCCTTGGTGGGCGCGGCCGAGGTGGAGTTCTGGGCGGGCGGGGTGGAGGTGCCCGTCTCGGCCGAGGTGGAGGTGCCGGTGGCCGGGGTGGAGGTCACGCCGCCCTCGGGCTCGGTCTCGCCCGTCGTGACCGACTCGGAGGCCGAGGGCGAGGGGTTCTCCTCCGCCTGCGCCACCGAGGCCGTCATGAGCACGACCGGAGAGAGGACGGCCGTCGCAGCAGCGAGGGCCAGGGAACGACGCAGCTTCATTACGAACCTCTGGGCAGCAGGGATCAACGTATGCGCATAGCTGACTCGCCTGTGGGCAAAAGGGTTGCCCAAAAAGTTTCGGAATCTCTACGCCAAGTGCCCGAGTTCCGCATACAGATGGGGCATGACTGATCATTCACGGATGAGACGGGCGGGGCTCAGGAGGCCGGCGCGGCGATCGGTACGGCCTGCCCCGTGACCCTCACGGGAGTCTCGTACGGGTCCACCTCGATGGTGAGATCGCTCGGGCGGCCCATGTCCTCGCCCTGGCGGATGGTGATCGCACTCGGAGCGGTCACCAGGCCGATGGTGCGCAGATAGCCGCCGAACGCTGCCGCCGCCGCGCCGGTGGCCGGGTCCTCGACGACGCCGCCGACGGGGAAGGGGTCGCGGGCGTGGTAACTGCCGTCGTTCTCCCGCCAGACGAGGTGGACGGTCGTCCACCCGTGGGTGCGCATGACGGTGGCGAGGGCGTCGAAGTCGTAGTTCAGGTCGGCCAGTCGGGCGCGGGAGGCGGCGGCGAGGATCAGGTGGTCGTTGCCCGCGAAGGCCACATGCGGCGGCAGGGCCGGGTCCAGGTCGGCGGCGTCCCAGCGCAGGGCGGCGAGCGTGGCGGTCAGCTCGGTGGCGTCGGCCGGGCGGGAGCGGGCGGGGACGCTGGTGAGGGTGGCCCGTACGGTGCCGTCCCGGTCGGCCGTCGTCTCGACCCCGATCTCCCCTGCGGGGGTGTCGAAGTGGAGTTCACCGGTGCCGATGCGTTCGGCGAGGGCCACCGCGGTGGCGACCGTGGCGTGGCCGCAGAAGGCGACCTCGGCGAGGGGGCTGAAGTAGCGGAGTGTGAAACGGCGCCGGGCGTCGTCCCGTTCGGTGACGAAGGCGGTCTCGGAGTAGCCGACCTCGGCCGCGAGGGCGAGCATCCGCCGCTCGTCGAGGCCGGTCGCGTCGAGGACGACCCCTGCGGGGTTTCCCCCATGGGGGTCGGGGGTGAAGGCCGCGTAGCGCAGGACATCGGGTGCCGTGGTGTGAGCCATGTCCTCATGCTGGCGCTCTCAGGACATCAATGCCAACGATAGTTTTTTATACAGGCCATCGGCATTCTCGATGGCTGGCTACCCTTCCGTCATGGAAACCCGGCTCCTCCAGACCTTCGCCACGCTGGCCAGAACGGGCAGCTTCACCTCCGCGGCGACCGAGCTGCGGCTCGCGCAGTCCACGGTGACCGTGCAGATCAAGGCGTTGGAGAAGGCGCTGGGCACGCGGCTGTTCGACCGGGTGGCCAGGGGGGCGCTGCTCACCGAGGACGGGCGGCGGCTGCTCGGCGCGGCCGAGGAGGTGCTGGAGGCGGAGTCCCGGCTGTTCGCGGCCGCCGCCGAGGACGGGCCCGTCACCGGGACGGTGGTGGTGGGCGCGGGCGAGACCCTGTGCTCGGCCCATCTGCCGCTCATCGTCGCGGCGTTGCGTGAACTCCACCCCGAGGTGGAGGTCCAGCTGGAGCCCCGCGGCACCTCCGCCGCACTGACCGGGCTACGGTCCGGCCAGCTGGACCTCGCCCTGCTGCTGGAGGAGCGCGTCGACCACGCGGACATCGCCGCCGAACGCATCGCCGCCCAGCCGCTGGACCTGCTGTGCGCCCCGGGCCACCGGCTGGCGGACCGTACCCACCCCGCGACCTGGGAGGAGCTGGCCCAGGAGGACTTCTTCCTCCATGAACAGGGCTGTTCCTACAGCGACTGGCTCGCCGCCCAACTCCAGGCGGTCCCCGGCGCCCACCCCCGTATGACCCGCTTCGGCAGCATCGAGGCGGCCCGCTCCTGCGTCACCGCGGGCCTCGGCCTGACAGTCCTCCCCCACGCGAACGCGTCCCACGCCCTGGAGGAGGGCCGCCTGACCCTGGTCGCGGGACCGCCCCTGCCGGACGTACCCATCCACCTGGCCCACCACCGGCGACGGCAGCCGACGCGGGCGGCCCGGGCGGTGGTGAAGGCGGTCGTACGGCATTTTGAGCAGGCGTAACCCCCTGCGGAGTCCCCCTCGCTCAGCGCCCCCAGTGCCACATTGGCTCCCTTGGCCACCACTACGCACGGGAGTGTGGGGAGCCTTTTGCGGAGTCAGCCTGTGGGTCCGTGGGCGCATTAGGGTTTCGAGAGTTCGGGGCTGGGCCTCGGTTGTCGAAGGGGAGCGCGTTTCGTATGCCTACGCTCAGTGTCCTGACGCCCGTTCACGACGGTGGGCACGGCTATCTGCGGGAGTTGTACGACTCGTTGTGTGCGCAGCGGTTGCCCCGCGGGTGGGGGCTGCAGTGGGTGGTGCAGGAGGACGGGGAGACGGGGCGGCCGGCGGGGGTGCTGCCGGAGGAGGCGTGGATCTCCACCGGGACCGGGCGGCACGGTGGGGCCGCGCGGGCTCGCACGCTCGGGCTGGCTCGGGTCGGCGGAGCCCTGCTGCGGTGCGTCGATGCCGATGATCTGCTGCCTGATGCCGACGCGCTCGCCCGCGACATCGAGATGCTGGTTGCCCAGCCCGGTTACGGGTGGACCGTCGCCCCCTGTCTCGACCTGCACCCCGACGGGCGGCTCGAACCCGGACCCTACGATCCCGAGCCCGGTCCGTTGCCCGCTCGGGCCCTGCTGGACGGGGCCGCCCGTGGGGCCATGCCGGTGGTCGGGACCACCCAGACCGTTCACACCGAGCTGGTCCGGCTCCTGGGCGGTTGGCCCGCCCTGCCCGCGTTCGAGGACGGGGCGCTGCTGCTGAGCTGCGAGGCGGTCAGTCCGGGCTGGATGCAGGCCGAGCCCGGCACCCTCTACCGCAAGCACCCCACCCAGCACACCGCGTCCGAAGCCTTCCGGGACCGCGCGGAGGCCCGGCTCCGCGTCCAGATCGCGGTCCAGCGGGCGGAGGCGCTGCACGCGGCGGGGTGGCGCTGGCGGCCTGTGGCACTCAAGGGCTGACCCGGTCGCCTTCGTGTTTCACGTGAAACCACCCGATTGCCCCTCACCTCCGGCTGGACGTTCTGCTCGGCATGGGCGTGTCCGTCCGAGGTGCCGGCACCGTGGCTCGCGTGTTCCGGGGGCCCTCGATGTCGGCTAGCAGGCGTTGCAGGGAGGCGCGTACGGACGGGATGTCGGGGGAGTCCAGGGTGCCCGGCAGGGGGACGCGGGCGTCCAGCGTGGCCAGGGTGCGGTGGGCGCGGTGCCAGGCGCGGGCGGTGTGGCCCTGGTGGTGGTCGGTGCAGGCGCGGGCGTAACGGGCGAGGGCCGTCGCCCAGGCGTCGTCGCGTACGCCGGGGGAGGACAGCGCCCGGCGCGCGCTGCGGCCTGCCGCGCCCGGTGCGGTACGGGCCTGTGCCACGGCCAGTGCCGCCAGGCTCACGGCGGGGGCCGGACCGCCGGGGGCGAACGCCGGAACGGTGTCGGCGGCCTGCCGGAAGCACTCGGCGGCGGTACGGGCGTCCCCGTGCTCCCACGCCACCACGCCCTCGACATACGCGACCCAGCCGATCAGCGCGTCGTCACCGGCGAGGACCGCCACCGGCCAGACCTGGCCGAGCAGGGAGCGGGCGGTGGCCGGGTCGCCGGGGGCGTGCAGCCAGGCGGCGAGCCAGCGGGCGCGGGCGGTGAGGTGGTCGTCGGCGGTCGCGCGGGGCAGCAGGCGGGCCAGATGGGCGCGGCCCTCCTCCCCGTGGTCGTGCACCGTCCACCAGAACCACAGGTCGGCGACGGTGGCCAGCGCCGCCGTCACCTGCGCGGCCGGTGCCTCGGGGCGGGACGCGTACTCCACGAGCGCTGTCAGCTCGGCCGCGTTGTCCCGGACGAGACGGGCCGCCTGGCGCTGATCGCCCGCGTGCCACAGGTGCTCGGCGACCTCCGCGAGGCGGCCGTGGTGCAGTACATGGCGTTCCACGGCCACCTCGAACTCACCGGCCGCGCGCAGGCGTTCGGCACCGAAGTCGCGGGCCGCGCGGGTCATGCGGTAGCGGGGCGGGCGCAGGCCACCCGGTTCGTCCAGGGTCTCCAGCACTCCGGCGGCGGCCAGCCGGGCGAGGCAGGTCGGGACCTGGTGCGGGGCGACTCCCGCGCCCGCGCACAGGTACGCCGCCGTCGGCTCGGTGAACGCCCCCCGGAAGACGCTGCTCCGGCTCCACACCGCGCGCTCCGGCCGCTCGCACAGCAGATACGCCGCACCGACGGCCGACCGCAGCGAGCGGTGCCTGCGCAGTGCCGCGCCGGGTGCGGCCAGCCAGCACTGGCCCTGCTCCAGCCGGTCGGCCAGCGCCCGGGCGGAGGGCTCCGCCTCCAGTTGGCCGGCGGCCAGCTCCACGGCGAGGGGT